>JALNVT010000009.1 GCA_023231265.1 Sphaerochaetaceae bacterium | reverse complement strand
TTTTTTTGTATTATAAGTTAGACTTTCATAACTTTTGTGTTATAATGCTTTCTATGAGAATACATAAACTAAATAGTCTTGTAGCACAAAGGATTGCTGCTGGAGAAGTAATAGAACGTCCATCATCTGTAGTGAGAGAATTAATAGATAATTCCATTGATTCTGGTGCAACAGAAATCACATTACGGCTTAAAAATGGTGGACTTGATGAAATAACATTGATAGATAATGGATGTGGTATAGAAAAGGAAGATCTTGAGATCTGTACTCTAAGTCATACAACAAGTAAAGTTAATTCAATTGATGATCTATACCATCTCGCAACTTTGGGGTTCAGGGGTGAGGCTCTGTATTCTATTGCAGCTGTTTCAAAGTTGACAATTTCAAGTAGTTATCAAGGAGCTGATGCTTATAAAATTGTAGTAGATAATGGAGATCAAAGTCCCGTTATGAAGGGTGGACCGTCTGCAGGTTCAATAATAACTGTTGAAGATTTATTTGCTGAAATTCCTGCTCGTAGGGAATTTTTAAAACGTCCATCAACAGAAGCTCTTATGTGCAAGAATATTCTTGTTGAAAAAGCCTTAGCTTTTGAAAAGATAGAGTTCAGATATTACAATGATGACAAACTTATTTCATATATGCCTAAAACTACAAGGCAGATAAGAATACTTGAGGCTCTTGCTACAAGGAAATTCAAACTTCAAACAAGTGATACTTTGATACTTGAAACAAAACAAGAACGATTCAGTATCTATTCTGTTGCGGCAAAACCCTACATACATCGCTCTGATAGATCTCATATAAAGATTTACATTAACGGGCGTGCTATTGATAATTATGCGCTCATACAAGCTGTTACAATGGGTTATGGAGAGCTTTTACCTGGAGGCTCGTTCCCATACTGCTATGTCTTTTTGACAATTGATCCAACTTTGGTTGATATAAATATTCATCCTGCCAAAAAAGAAGCAAAAATTAGAATACAATCTGAAATACACCACTCCATTGTTATGATGATAAAGAATCAAATGGTTCGTGAAATTCCTTCTTTCACTGAGGAAGGAATACAAGAGGATCTTCCTTTAAATGAGCTTGAATCAATTACGAATGTAAAGCAGCAATCAGATGTTAGAAGCGCTTGGGATTCAGCTCCTACAAGTAAATATGACATTGGAAACACACAGACTTCTTATTTCAATAGAAAAATAAGTCATTCGAACTCACAATCCAACAATGCTTCAATTTTAAATGACAGACCAAGCACACCTCAGTGGTTTGAGACAGCAAAAAAAATTCTAGGAGATCAAGATAAAGAAACGGAAAGAGAGAGACAGGAGTCTATTGTAGAAGAATCAAATGTTCTTACAGAAAATGAGACAACCGTCTATGAAAGTACTCCTAGTTTTGAAAACACACAATCCAAAGCTCTCAAACATGATTTTAAATATATAGGTCAGGCATTTCATCTCTACCTTATAGTTGAAAAAGATGATGAATTATATTTAATTGATCAGCATGCAGCTCATGAAAGAATTCAATTTGATAAGATTAAAAAAAGACAAGGAATCCAAAAACTTCTTGTTCCATTATCATTTGAAGTTGAAAGAGATGTAGATGATTATTTACTATCAAACAGTGACCTGTATGCAAATATGGGTATAGAGCTGAGAAGAGTAGATGAGATGTTCTGGGAGATACATTCCATTCCTACTGTATATAAAAATATTGAGGGGAAAATTGTAGATTACATCACAAAAAATACAGGTGATATGGTCGCAATTGAAACGGGACTATTTGCTATTCTTGCCTGTCACTCTGCGATAAGACAGGGTGATGATATTGATGCAGACCTTGCTAATTATATAATTGAAGAAGTGTTTAAGATGGAAGAGCCATGTTGTCCACATGGAAGAACGTTCTTGATAAGATTCAATAAAGATGAGCTGGACAAGGCAGTTGGAAGAACAGTTTAGTCTTCAACTATATTATATCTATTGTAACTGACTGTGGTATTATCGATTCTTCGGATGAGGAGTATAGTATCACAGTTTTTTACATTAGATGATGAAAACATAGCAATATTGCTCTCTAAATCAAGATTTAGCTGTCTATCTAAAAGAACTTTTCCATCTTGATAAAGTCTTATATCATAATTTGCCTCACCATCATCTTTCATATCTTCAATATTCAATATTTTATTTGATTGCTCTTCTGCATCATTTATACTATCTAAGATGTCATTTAGCTGCTCTTGATTTTTTTCATTTTCTGATGATTCAAGCAATATGTAATTTCCATAGATTGAAAGGGTTTCTGTTAGAGGTAATAATTGGGTGCTGCTTTTTTTGATAGAATCAGTCAGAACTGTTCCGTCTCGAAGAAAAATTTTGCAAGTATATTCATCACTGATCATATTTTTGTTAGGAATCAATAAAGAACGTTTGCCATAATAGAAATTATTATTCAGTTCGAATTTTTCGGGTTTGAATGTCCAATTATACAGTTGATTTGAAATTTCGATTTGATTGATTTCAACATTATCTGCGTCAAATGAGACTCCATAAGAAAGATAAAACGCAGATTCTGCAGCAAAAGAATCAGAGAAATCAGAGGAATCCAATTTATAACTGAGGATTTTATTTTTAGTCAAAGAATAATCTTGGACAAAAGAGAAATTATATTGATTTGATACAACATCTACATCTTCCTTTTTACAGGAAGACATAAATATTATTGCTATCAATAGTAAAAAAATTATTAATATTTTATTTTTCAATTTCACTGAGATAAGATCTGACAGGGTTGGCATATGCATTCAATGCATACAAGCGAACCTTTTCATCGAGTCTAGAATAACGTTTTAAGAATTTATCCTTATCTAAATCCTTATATTCATTCTCAAAACGATTCGTTTTTTCTAAATAATCATAAGCAAAATAATTTGTAGGCCAAAGATGATAATTGGTATGTATTTGATAATCTATTTCTCTAGCAACTTCTTTGTGGTCTTTATAGACTCTGTCAGTTAGAGGTTTACCAAAAGAAACGTTGACTCTACCCTTATACTGTCTCAAACCTTTTACAAGATTGATTAAATCTTCATATTTTTTCTTGCTATATTCGCCATTATTGAGAACTTTAAATATCTCTTCTTTCGATTTATTGATATCACAAGGATCATACTCATAACTTATTGATACAGGTACAATTCTTAACTGAGCCATTAAATCAGAGAAAGTTACCTTGCTCTTTCGCATAGATAAATATAACATTTTAATAATAGCTGAAGATGTATCATCAATACCATCTTTTGAACGACCACTTTTTTGGGCTACCCATATACTTTTATTCTTATGTATTATGGTCTCACAAAAATATTTACTCAATCTGATAGATTCTTGATATTTCTCTCGTATTGGCAAAGATCGTTTTACAACAATACCACCATTGATTCTAAACAAATATTCTGCTGCTTTAGATGCCATGAGGTTATCACCAAATGCCATTTCACATAATTGTCTGTCATTCTGTAAAAGAGCATAATCTAATAAAGCGCAATCCAAAACGATATCACGGTGATTAGAAAAATATAGATAAGCATTATTATCAGTAATATTTTCCTGACCAGAAAAGGTAAATTTATCAATACTTCTGTTAATTATTGAAGGAATTAAATATCCTACAGTAATTAATTTCTGAAAATCATCATAATTCTTAACTGATTGAAGTTTTTCAATTATCTCTCTGGTAATTCTTTTAACATTGCTCATATAATCAGGTTCTTTAGAATCAAGGATGATTCCTACAAGATTTGCCATCAATTGAGGGTTCTTTGTTAAATATCTTACTGCTTCTTGTGCATTTTCGCCTTCTAGGGGCGCAATATCTGCATATTCTTCTAAATTCATTAATTAATTTCCTTTGATATGTAAAGATTTAACATACTGAGTTCTCTCCCATTTAGTAGGATCACTCATTCTTTCTTGAGCAAGTTGACCTTTAAAATCGTCAATTGCGTTAAATCCTTTTTTATCCATCCATTCTGATATTTCAGATGTAAATTTGTTTATAACATCTACACCATCTTTCATCAAGACAGAACATAACTCTACACTGCTAGCACCAGCTAATAACATCTTAATTATTGTTGAGCTGTCATAAATTCCAGTATTGGCACATAAATCGCAATTCAACTCTTCACTCATAAGACCTATCCATCTCAATGTATTGTAATATTCAGATGGACTGGACATAGGAATTCCAGGCTTTATAGACATCTTTTCAATATCAATATCAGGATTGTAAAATTTATTGAACAATACAAGAGAGTCAATTTTTAAATCATCAAAATAGTGCATCATCCAACTTGGAGATGAAAAATTTGAACCAATTTTTAAAGAAAGTGGTAAGTCAATTTCTTTACGTGCGATTTTTGCAAAGTTAATATATCTTTTTTCAATTGTTCTGCTATCAATTTTTCTACTGGAGCCAATTTCATAGTGGTTAATTTCAATTGCATCCGCACCAACTACTTTGAAACGAGGTGCATATTCTTTGATCCAATCACCTTTACCGCTACCATTTAAAGAAGCAATAACAGGAATATCCAAACTTTTTTTTGCATCTTCAATTAGAGTTAAATAAGCATCAATCAAATGATCTTCGCTTGCACCTTTCAAGAATCCATAAGCATCAGCATGAGTTAGAAATGCTTCGTTCATCTCCATTGTCATATCAGCTTCTTTGTCAACTTGTTCTTGAAATATTGATTTAATTACAACAGCTCCAGCACCTGCATCTTCTAATCTTTTTAAACTGTCTAGGTTTGATGTAAGTGGGCTGCTTGAAGCAATTATTGGATTTTTTAAAGTTAAACCCATATAATTTGTCTGTAAATTTGCCATGAAAATTACTCCATATTTATTATTTAGTTAGAATAGTATACCACAAAATATTCAATGTGCCACTAGGTTTTTTAACTTTTAAATTTATCAAATAGGATTTTTTCTGTTATAAAACATTTAATTAATGACTATTTATAGTTATAACAGATATAATATTAGCTAAATATATAATATTATGTATTGTTTTTTATTCCTTAAATAATTGCTAATTTATAGGCACTGTTATATTTATTTATTTATTATTGTTGCTATCTGACAATCAGTTATATACTGCTGATTGACAACATATACACCATTTAAATTATTTTTTCCCATATAATTTTTTTTGCATTTTTATTAATTATTTCAAATATTAACAAATAAATAAGGCTCAGCCAAAGCTGAGCCTACATATAGATTGATAAAAATTTATAGTACGTAAGGTACCTTTAAATTATGAGATTGGTAAACGATAAATGTCTCTACATCTGCAACCTGATCTACTTTTTCTAGTTCATTTTTAAAGAAATCAAGTAAAGTTATACCATCATCTTCGTTCAATATAAGTTGAACCATAATATCATAGCGACCGGTCACAACAGCAACATTAACAACACCACGTAATTTTGAAAATTCTATAGCTTTAGTATCTAAATCTAATGTATTTAATTTTACGCCCATCATTACTACTTGGAGCCCAGGAATCAACTCAGGATCAACCAAACCTGTTACAGATAATATTCCTTCATCAATAAGTTTGTTAACCCTTGATCTAACAGTGTTTTCAGTAATACCTTGTTTTTCAGCAATTGCGCTAAAAGGTTTACGTCCATCAATTAATTCTCTAATGATTTCTTTGTTTGTATCGTCTACTTTATTTATCATAATTAGCCATTTTTCCTTTCAAATTCTTTCATGAATTCTGTAAGAGTTTTAACATCTTCTACAGGACAAGAATTATAAATACTAGCTCGTAAGCCACCAACACTTCTGTGACCTTTCAATCCTAACATATCATTTTGTGCAGCTTCTGTTAAGAATTTTTTCTCAAGATCTTCACTAGGAAGGCGGAAAACTACATTCATCTTAGATCTGTATCTACTATCTACTGGAGATTTCCAGAAATCAGAACTATCCAAAACATCATATACCATCTTACTCTTCAATGTAGCTCTTTCTTTCATACCTTGAGCTCCACCATTCTTTTTAATCCATTCAAGAACAAGTTGTACACCCCAAATAGAGAATACAGGAGGAGTATTGAACAAGCCATCTTTAGAAGAATGATTTGCATAGTTCAAGTAATTAGGTAAAGGAGAGTTTGCTCTCTTTAGCATATCTTTTTTCATGATGATGACTGTAGCACCAGCTGGTCCCAAGTTCTTTTGAACTCCACCATAAATCATGTCAAAGTTATTAACATCAACAGGTCGTGATAGGAAATCAGAAGACATATCAGCGATAATTGGAGTATCTTCTCTTTTTGGGAAGTCCTGCCATTCAATACCACCAATTGTTTCATTAGAACAGAGATATAGATATGAAGAATTTTTTGATGCATGAACTGTTTTAGGGTCAGGTAAAGTTGTAAACTTAGAATCTGATCCATCGAAATAGTATTTTACATCACCAAAAACTTCAGCATCTTTACCAGCTTTGTTTGCCCATGTACCACTTTTAATATAATCAGCATGAGTTCCTGGTTTTAGGAAGTTCATTGGAATCATTGCAAACTGCAATGTAGCCCCACCACCGAGGAAGTAAACATCATAGTCACTGCTGATTCCAAGTAATTCTCTCATTGAAGATAAACATTTGTTGTACATACCTTCAAACATTGCGCCACGATGACTTGTTTCAATCATTGACTGGCCATTACCTTGGTAATCTTTTATCTGAGACTGCATTTCATCTAGAACTTCAACAGGAAGAACTGATGGACCTGCAAAAAAGTTTAATTTACGATCGCTCATTTTATAAATCTCCTTTTAATTCATCAATAATACCAAATGCTTCATCGCCGATACGAAGAAGATTCTCTGTAGTATTTGCACCAACATGTGGAGTCAAGATAACTTTATCACATTTTAAAATTGGATAGTCTGGTGTTGGTGGATCGTTTGGATAAACATCAGCACAATAAAGAGCAACTTTTCCTTCATCAAGTAGTTTTACCATATCATCAGCATCAACTACCAAACCACGACATGTATTGATAATGACAGGAGTTTTTTTACAATTTGAGATCAATGCTGCATTAACCATACCTTTTGTTTCTGGTGTTAACGGTGTATGAATTGAAATATAATCAGCATCTGCAACAGCATCTTCTAATTTTTCAATTAATTGTGCTTTATCTGATGATTTTACAAATTTATCATAGGCTACAACTTTCATTCCAAAAGCAGCAGCTCTTGTAGCAACTTCTTGAGCAATATGACCAATTCCAATCAGACATAATGTCTTACCATATAATTCTGTTCTCTTTAATTCTTTCTTCAACCATTTACCTTCTTTCATACCATTATGGTAATCAATTAAGTGTGCAGGTGATGCAATCATTAAAGCCATAGCAAGTTCTGCTACTGCAACAGATGATGCTTTTGGAGTATTTCTAACAACAATGCCTTTGGATTCAGCATACTCTTTATCGATATTATCGATACCTACTCCACCACGAATGATTAATTTTAAGTTTGGAGCACTATCGATGTACTCTTTAGTACATTTAGTTTTACTACGAACTAAAACAACATTAGCTTCGCTTAATTTGGATTTATCATCCGTTACTTCACCAAAAGCTGACAACTTGCCGGCTAATGAAGCATCGAATGCATCTGAAATAAGAATTAACATACAAAACCTCGTTTTTTTGAATATTTATAATTTCATTGAAATTATTTTATAAAATTAGAATAAACGGAATTTGCGATTTTGTCAAATTTTTTTTTATTATATTTATATTATACGTAATATAAAGTTATTTAATTTATACATATATTATTTAAGAACATAAATAATAGAGGGAATTAAAAAAAACCGCCGAGTAATCGACGGTTGGATATCTTAGTAAGATTTTGAAGCGTGAAGCTTTCTAGCTTTCTTCATCTGCTTACGTGCATCTGCCTTTTTCTTTCTGTTAAGAATGGTGGATGGCTTTTCGAAATATTCTCTTTTCTTGAATTCTCGAATGATACCTTCTTTTTCAACCATACGTTTGAAACGTTTGATAGATTTTTCTAAAGGTTCGTTATCGTCAACTTTAATATATGCCATACAAAATCACCTCCTTTCCATTAAAGACATTGGAAAAAATTTTTATTAATTTGTTAACCACGTTTTGTAGTTACCGTGGTTAATATATTGAAATTTAATACTTTTTACAATACCTTTTTGCAATAAATATTAGTTTATTCCACTTTGTTTGATATCCAGTATGGTAAGCTGCAAAATATTCTGATTGTTATAGTAATTTCTACCCAATCTGAACACACAATCTACAACAGTATCTTTATCAAATGTTTTACCAACTTGATCTCCACCATTCCAATAAATGCAAGGCCAAGAATAAGTTCCATAATTTAAAGTTAGTCGAACATTTCTTGAACCACTCTTTCCTCCATTGATAAATTGGTAATCAATTACAGTTGCACCTTGAATCTGAAAAACAATTGGACTGTTTCCTTGTCCATAAGGCTCAAACCTCTCACAGATTTTGATCAAATTAGGATTCATATATTCTTCAGGAATTGTGCAGTCTATATCAACACATTCTTCAACTTCTTCAATACAATCCATAAAGTCAAGTGCATTTTCCATCTGTGAAATAAGTGATGGAATATTCTCTCTTTTTATAGAGAATCCACCAGCATTTGAATGACCGCCAAATGTTTCAAAAGTATCTGTAAACTTTTCAAAGAAAGGTAAGATATCGAAACCTTTTTGAGATCTCATGCTACCTGTTAAAACATCACTATCATCTGAGGAAGATATTACCATTGCTGGAGCTTTAAATTGAGCCAACAATCTAGAAGCCATAAGCCCTGTTATTCCACGATACACATCTGCTTTGTAGACAAGAACCATCTTAGTTCCAAATTTTTCATAAGAAGTTTTAGCTTCTCCTTGCATTTTAGACCAAGCATCTGTTCCCATTTTTTTTCTGGTTTTATTGAATCCCAATAGAACTGCAGATTTTTCTTCAATGTCCTCTGTATCTTTCGCAAGTAACATATCAATTGCAACTTTAGGTTGTCCAAGTCTTCCTGCTGAGTTCAATAGGGGTGATATATTCCATCCAATGTTTGTAGTTGTTATGTCCTTTCCCAATAAGTTATTTGAGCTGAGAAGTGGTAGGAGACTGCTTCTTGGATTTTTAGTTAGAGTTTTCAAACCACGTTTTAAAAGTATTCTATTCTCATCAACCATAGGCATCAAATCAGCTACAGTTCCAATTGCCACTAAATCAAGAATCTTATCATAATCAGTTGAAAGAGATGGATGATTTTTTAAAAATACAGAATTGAACATTCCAATCAGCACATCAAGCTCATCCTTTTCAAATAGGCTGTATCTGCCTGTATGAGAGATACTGGCCAAAGAGAATAGACTCTTTCCTTTTATTGCAGGAATTGTTTTGTCAAAATTCTCTCTGAGGTCGTTAACTGAAATAACAACAGATTTACCAAAAGCTCTTGAGAGTTGTTTTGCTTCTATCTGCTTATCAAGAACCAAAACAGGTAAACCACAATCCAAAAACTCAAGAATTTTAGATTGAGAAGCTTTTACCAAACCTGGGTTCAATTCTTCAATTTTCCTATCAGTGACCATAAAATTACGCATTTTAGCTGCTTGTATAATTATTGTATCATTCCCTGGTTGAGAATGAAGTAATATGAATTCTTGATTATATAATTCAGTCTCACTGAATCTCAAAGCCCAAATTGTTTTTGCAACAACTCCACATCCTGCTAGATGAGGAAATGGATAGCTGGTTCCTTCTTTTTTAGGATCAACAATCGCGTAGGCATCTGGTATTTCAGCTCCACTTAGATGATGATCTAGAATTATGGTATCAATTCCAAGTTTGTTGGCTTCCTTTATTTCTGCAATCTCACTGATTCCACAATCTACAGTTATGAATAAGGTAATTCCTTCCTCATGCGCTTTGTGAACTTTTTCAATGGTCATTCCATAAGGATCTTCACCATCAGGGACAGTGTAAGAACAATCAATTCCACGTTCTTCTAGTTCAGTTTTTAGTAGAACAGTACTTGTTATACCATCAACATCCCTATCACCAAAAATTCTGACTTTCTCGCCTTGACTTTCTGCCTCTTTAATTCTTTCAACAACCTCTTCCATATCTTCAAATTCAAAAGGGCTATGTAGGTACAGCAATTCACTTTCTAGATAATATTTTACCTCATCTCTTTTCACTATCCCACGGCGTGCTAAAATCGAACATGTCAGCATGTCCATTTTGTATCGTCGATGAAGTTTCAACACTTCATCTGGCTCTACTTTCTTTTTTATCCAATTCATATATTTCCTTCAATTTTTTATTATACTAATTAATAGCTGAACCAAGAGAGTTAAATGGACGATTCATTATGCAAGTTGCCCATGTAATCATATAATTTTTTATCCTGATTCTTGTACTTTCATTTAATTTTACAGCCAAAGCGTCTTCAAAACTCATACCCAAGGTATAAGAAAGATACAATCTTGCCTTTGGTCTCAAAATTAATGTTGGTATTTTTTCACAGTTTGAACAACATGCAACGTTCAACTCATGAGAAAAATTCAATATATCTTTTTCCTTGTATGTACTTCCACAGACTGGACACTTTTTAAAATCTTCAATAAGTCCATGCTCTTTTATCAATCTAAGTAAAAACTGTATTACAACCACATCTTTTTCAAAAGATGCATCATCTAGAAAGTCCAATGCACGCGCTAAGAGTTGATATGTATTTGCCATATCATCATTTGCGGTTCTCATTGTGAACTCCACCATAATCGATGCACTTATTATAGCCTCATAATTCTGTTTTATACCATCATGAGGACTGATTAATTGAACATCTTTCAACGAATACTGCTTATTCACAGGATTGTAATAAAGGAAAAACATTCCTTCTTGGAATTGATATGCCTTAGGAGCCGACTTGGATGTTCTGCTTCTGAATGCTCTTATTTCTATAATACCTTCATCCACACTAAGTAAAGTTAGATTTCTATTGCTGTCTCCATCTTTACGTGCTTTTAAAACTATTGCTTGAACATTTACATTACGATTCATCGTTTCTCCTGATTATAAAAAGTAAAGCATCTGCTCTCTATAGTCAATAAAATTCAACGTTTTAAAATTTCTTTGTAGTAACTCACCCTTTTATGTGGTAATCTACAAAACAGTTATGAAGAATCGAAAAACATTTATAATGCTCATTGCATTTCTATTTATATTTATATTACCTTCTTTTTCTATTAGCTTGATGAATATGAGCCTAACAGACCCATTTGAAAGTGAAGAACAGCTCAAAGTTTTTCCTCAAGTTAACAATCTTTCAGCAGAAGATGAAGAATATTTAGATAATTCATCAATTTCTATTTTGACTAAAGCTTCTGGAGATGAAATTTATAGTTGGTTTGGCCACAGTTCTTTATTGCTTGAGACTCCAGAAAACTCTCTTGTTTACGACTATGGAGTTTTCTCATTTGAAAGCGATAATTTCTATAAAAATTTCATTCAAGGAAAGATGTACTATGTTCTGATGGTTTCTTATTTGAATCAAAATCTTGGCGTTTCAGAAAACCAAGAGAGAACGGTTCAGAAATTAACTCTCGATTTAACAGATACTCAAAAAGCATCAATTATCAACTTTCTTCATTATAACAGCCAAAATAAGAATAGGACTTATCTGTATAATTTTTATAAAGATAACTGCGCCACTCGTATTAGAGATATTTTGAATTGGGTTGCAGATGATGATTTCAAGCAATGGGCCCAGAATACCGCCAGTGTGGGAACCTTTAGAGAGCTATCAAATAAATCTCTTTCAAGATCACCAATTATCTTTTGGTGTTTGAATGCAATTCAAGGTGAAGCTGCTGA
This sequence comes from Sphaerochaetaceae bacterium, assembly GCA_023231265.1. Lineage (GTDB taxonomy): Bacteria > Spirochaetota > Spirochaetia > Sphaerochaetales > Sphaerochaetaceae > Pleomorphochaeta. Next base: position 12,769 of record JALNVT010000009.1, on the reverse strand, counting down.
TAGAGTTGGTACAAGATGGGATGATATGTATCTTCCTTCTGAAATGGAAAAGAGCATCATCGAGTACAATAAATTTGGTAGCAGTACTTCGTATCTGTATGAAAATACTCTAGATCCAGGTTACATAGAATCTAAAGATATAAATAATCATGTATTGATGTATTCTATTGCTGCTTTTATATTATCTTTGATAGGACTGTACTTCAAACATAGAAAACAATTACGTAACTCAAGAATTTACGGAATTTACAATACAATAATAATGATATTTCTAACTGTAATTTCTTTAGCTGTTTTCTATCTAAGTTTCTTCAGCAGTATTGATGCTGCTTGGTATAATGAAAATCTGGTATTTTTAAATCCAATAAGTTCAATTGTTCTCCTGATTTCTGCAATTCGAACATTGAAAAAGAAAAAAGAACCAATGAAAAGATTGGCTCAATTTGAGCGAGTTTCCAGATGGTATTCTCATAGTATATTTGTATTGTTTGTTTTGAAACTCATATTCAATAACACTCTCATCCAAAATAACTTAAATATAATGATTCCAGTTTATATTTATTTTATAATCCAAGGTCTGTTCTTCAGAACCAAAAAGTAGGTTTCAATGGCTTTAGAAATAATCAAACAGAATTTTATAATACTGTTTATAGCATCTTTTTGTCTCGGACTTGATAAAGGAGGCTTGAAGCTTCTTTTAATTGTTTGTATGTATTTTCTAACGAAAATAGTTCCTTCAAAGGATATGCTATCAATATTGGCTCCTATAATGTTCATAGGTGATATAATTCCAATCTATATCTATAGAAAAGATGTCAATAAAAAAGCGGTTTTTAGTTTTCTGCCATATGTAATAATTGGTATAATTTTAGCAGGTTTCCTGTCAAAGAATCTTGATGATTCCAACTTTACAGCTATTTTAGCTCTATTTATTCTGATGATGGCCATTATGATGAGTGTATCACAATATAAAAACAGCAAAAAAACTGTTGAACAGTTGAATGAAATAAAGAAACCTCTCTCCCCTCCAGTGAAGACTGTACTGGGTTTCATCACTGGTATCTCTTCTATCAGTAATTCAGCTGCTGCAATCACCAACATGTATTTCTTCAGAGAGACAAAGACAAGGCAGGAATTTATTGGCTCAAGTTCTGCATTCTTCTTTTTTGTAAATGCTCTGAAGCTTATTGTTATTGCATTTCTTTGGAAGACAGTAAATGCACAGACACTTCTGTTGGCTGCTGCTATGATTCCAGGAGCTCTCGTTGGAATATTTGTAGCCACAAAATTGATAAAGATTATGCCAGAAATTGTATTCAAGATCATAATTTTAATATCTGTTTATTATGTTGCAATCATGCTTTTACTTAAGAATTTTCTATAGACACAATGTTTATTTAAAAATTCATGTGCACAATCACAAGCTAAATATATTGCACTCTTATGGTGAAATCATAAGAGTGTTTTTGATACAAGATCTTCAATATTTTTTGTTATAATAATCTTCCATATCTTAGCACTCACTTGTACACTCTCCAGCTTGATTAGATATTTGAGGAGCAAAAAAAACACCGCCAGGTGATCTCTGGTGGTGTCCATTTTTTTAGTAAATAAATCAAAGCTTTTTGAAAATCCAGTCTGATATTGTTTTCATATTCTCATCTTTATTGGTTTCATTAAGCAATTCATGTCTTGCATCAGGAACAAGTATTGATGTCACATCTTGAATTTGACAACTTCTGTACAGTTTTTCTACTCTCTTCACACCCTTTCCATATTTACCTACAGGATCAGCTGTTCCACTTATCAACAGAATGGGAAGTTTCTTCTCTATTTCATTTACCTTACTTTTATCATTTGCTTCTTCAATTAAGTCTATTACATCTCTGTAAAAACTATTTGTGCAAACAAATCCACACCACCTGTCGTCCTCATATTTTTTGACCTGCTCTTCATCTCGAGATAACCATTGATGGGCTGCTCCATTCTTATCAAAATGCTTGTTATATGAACCAAAAGACAGATTATCAAGATGTTTATCAATGAATTTAGGACCATTTTTCTTTATACTTCTCTCTGCAATATTACGACCAATTTTCCCAAACAATCCATTTGAACATGCAGTACCCATAATTACTGCACAGCAGTACAGAGAGGAAACTCTTTCGATCATGCAACGAGCAATAAAGGAGCCCATTGAGTGTCCAAATAGGATCAGTGGTTTATCTTTATTTTCTTCTTTTATGAATTTAGAGAATTCAATTGATTGTTTAACAACTTTATCCCAGCCATTATTTTCAGCAAAAAAACCCAGAGGTCCCTGATCTTCAGACAGACCATGACCGAGATGGTCTTGAGCATAAACACTGATTCCAAGTTTGTTTAAATATAAAGCAAATCCATCATAACGGGCACTATGCTCTGCCATTCCATGGTTGATATGCATGATTGCTTTTTCAGGTTCTGCACTCTTCCAATAGTGATAATGCATTACATATCCATTTTGTAATTTCAACTCTTTTGTTTCCAAATCAAACCTTCCTTTTTGTAAAATCAGCATAATTAATATGCAGATTTAACCAGTTTCAACAGTTATCTGTCAATAAAACAGATGTCATCAACATTGATGATAGTGTTACTATCAAATGAAAGTATACCACACAACCCAATTTTGTAAAGCTATATATTATTAAGTTACACCCTCCAGCTCACTCAAGCCAAAAAAAATCGTCTGTCTTAAAAAACAAACGATTTGAAAAAATATAATTACCAATAGATGAATCTATTTTACGATTTTTGTACCTTTATCGCCATAAAGAGCTTCATACAAGTGAGCTGGGTCAGTGATCAAACCCATGTTACCTGTTGATTCTACATAATCCACTACGGCCTGAACTTTTGGAAGCATTGAACCTGGTGCAAAGTGACCTTGTTCGATATATTCTTTTGCTTCTGCAGTTGTGATGGTATCTAAATTTTTCTGATTAGGTTTACCGAAATTAAGACAAACTTTTTCTACTGCTGTTGAAATAACAAACAAATCTGCTCCTAATTGTTTTGCCATCAATGCAGCTGCTAAGTCTTTATCAATAACTGCTTCACGACCTGATAACATGCCATTTTCATCCCGTACTACTGGAATACCACCACCACCTGCTGCAATAACAGTCAAACCATTATCGCCCAGTGTTTTGATGGTATCTAATTCAACAATAGCTTTTGGCTTAGGTGAAGCAACAACACGTCTCCATCCTCTACCTGAATCTTCTTTACAGCTCCAGCCTTCTTTGTCCATTCTTTCTTTAGCATCTTCTTCTGTCATGAAAGAACCAATAGGTTTTGTAGGGTTGTGGAAAGAAGGATCGTCATTTTCAACTTCTACCTGAGTTACAACTGTTGCTACTTTATTTGTTATTCCTGCTTTGTGGAACTCATTGTCTAAAGCCATCTGCAGTTGGTAACCAATTGCCCCTTGAGTATCTGCAACACAGGAATCTAGAGGTACTGAATGTAAAATATGCTTGGAGTATTCTGCTCTGAGAAGAATGTATCCAACCTGTGGACCATTACCATGAGCGATTACAACTCGATGTCCATCTTTTACTAACTTTGCTATATGTGCTGCAGTTTTTCTTGCTGCTTCATATTGAGACTCTACTGTTACATGTTTTGGGTCATCTATTAAAGAATTTCCCCCGATTGCTATTACTATTAATTTGCTTTCCATTTAACACCACCTCCATGGGTAATACCTAAATATAATAACACAAATGCAACAAATTGCAACACTTTATTTATTAATTTATAAAATAATTTTATGTCCTTTCAATATAAGAAATTAAATTGTATCATCTCTCCAAATTTTATTTTTTTTTGTTAAATTTTAAAATTTTCATACAATTTATGATACAATATGATACATTAATTGAAATGCTAAAAATTTCAATTAATACTAAATTATTGCTTTTATTTTATTTTGATTTATTTAAAAAATATCTCTTAATTATATTACAAATTTACTATAGGATATTAATCCTAGTACATTTATATAGAAATAGTATTGTATATAACAAAAAAAAATCATTAAATCCAAAGAAAATGGATAAATATACTATGCTATTGCCCAATAATTTATTATTTTTAACATAAAGAATTTCGGAGGAAAATACATGAGCGAAAAAGATTTAATAATCCCAGAGCAAATATTACCTACAAACCTATTCATTTTACCTGTTGGTCCCAACCCTGTTTTTCCAGGTTTACTGACACATTTGATGTTTACAGATGACCAAGATAAAAAGATAGTAGACCAAGCAATCAAACATGGTGGAAACATCGGATTGATTTTAAGTAAGACTATAGACGAAGATGCTACATATAATGAAGAAAACCTGTATAAAACAGGTACAGTTGCTAAAATTGTAAAAAAAATAAAACTACCTGATGGTGGTATACACCTATTTATTTCCACAGTAAAAAGATTCACTGTTGACAAATATCTTGAAAGTGGTGAATTTACAATAGCAGAAATTTCTTACGTAGAAGATAAACCTTATGAAGTAGAAGATCTGACTCCATGGACACGTCAGCTTTACTTTGAAGTAAAGAATTTAAGTGAGAGTGATCCAATGCTATCAGAACAACTTAAATTGAATATGGTCAACATACAAGACCCAGGTAAGTTGTCTGATTTCTTGGCATCTTCTCTTGAAATGGAAGGGTCTGAACAGCAGGAGCTTCTAGAATGTCTGGACGTAAGAGAGAGAATTGAGAAACTTTTGGTATTCATTAAAAATGAGCAAGAGATTTCAAAAATCCAAAAATCAATTCTAAATAAAGTTAATAAGAAAGTTGAAAAGAATCAAAGAGATTACTTTTTGAGACAGGAACTCAAAACCATTCAAAATGAACTTGGAACAACAACTGATCCAAGAAAACAGGTCATTGATAAATTAAGATCCCAAATAAAAGAAATTTTCAAGTTCTTCCCTAAAGAAGTACAGGAAAAAGTTGTTGATGAGATGAACAAACTTGCTTCAATTGAAATGGCAAGTCCTGAGTTCAATATTTCAAGAAGTTATCTTGATAATATCGTCAAGCTTCCTTGGGCTCCTTCGAAAAAAAGAGATTATTCAATCACCAGTGCAAGAAAGGTTTTAAACAGAGACCATTATGGCATGAAAGATGTGAAGGATAGAATTTTAGAATTCTTGGCTGTACGTGAGTTAGCGGATAGCGACAAGGGTGCAATCATTTGTTTGGTAGGTGCTCCAGGTGTTGGTAAGACAAGTATCGGTAAATCTGTAGCTGCTGCATTGAAGAAAGAATATTTCAGATTCAGTGTTGGTGGTATGAAGGATGAAAGCGAGATAAAAGGTCACAGAAGGACTTATGTTGGTGCCATTCCTGGTAAGATTGTAAAAGGTCTTCAGGTATGTAAAACAAACAATCCTCTATTCATGATCGATGAAATCGATAAAATGGGTCAATCATACCAGGGTGATCCTGCATCAGCACTTCTTGAAGTTTTAGATCCAGAACAGAACACCAATTTCAGAGATAATTATTTAGACCTTCCTTTTGACCTCTCTCATGTATTGTTCATTGCCACAGCAAACTCAGTTGGTGGAATTCCTGAACCTCTTCTAGATAGAATGGAATTGATTGAAGTTGGCGGATATACATCTGATGAGAAAGTACAGATTGGTAAGAAATATCTTGTACCAAAATCTCTTAAGGCAAATGGTCTTACTAAAAATGATATTAAGTTCACACCTACAATTCTTAAAAAGATTGCTGAAGAGTATTCAAGAGAAGCGGGTGTAAGAAATTTTGAGAAAAATATCAAAAAGATTGAAAGAAAAGTTGCGGTTAAGATACTTGAAGATGAAACAATTGAGAAACCTGTAAAAATTAACAATCAAATGCTAAATGAATTCCTTGGAATTCCATATTTCACTGAGGAAACAAAGATAGTTGCAAACAAACCAGGTATGGCTGTCGGACTTGCTTGGACTTCCATGGGTGGCGATACTCTAGCTATTGAATCACAGGCTTCAAAAGGTACTGGTAAATTGAAACTTACAGGTCAACTTGGTGATGTTATGCAAGAAAGTGTAAATATTGCTTATACATACCTAAAATGTCATTGCAATGAATTAAGAATTGATTATAATTGGTTTGACACTCATGATGTTCACTTACATGTACCAGAAGGTGCTATTAAGAAGGATGGTCCAAGTGCTGGTATTACCATGACAACTGCTCTATTCTCCTTGATTACAAATCAAGTAATGAAAGCGAACACTGCAATGACAGGAGAGATAACATTGATGGGCAAAGTGATGCCTATTGGTGGATTGAAAGAGAAAGTACTAGCTGCTCAACGAAACAAGAATACTATGATTATTATTCCAAAAGAAAATAAGAGAGATCTTGATAAGCTTGATAGCACAGTAACAAAAGGTATTGAATTCCACACTGTAGAAGATGTATCTGAAGTACTCAAACTTGTTTTCCCTGATGATGACAAATCTGTTAGACCCGTTGTAGAAAAAGATGAGAAAAGAAAACATGAACAGTTAGAAGTTATTACTGCTGCTGTTTCTACTGCCGTCAAGGAGGCACTCAATGGTTGAGCTATTAAGCCCAGCAGGAGATCTTAGAAAATTAAAAACAGCATTTGCATATGGTGCAGATGCTGCATACATGGGACTACCTGAATATTCCTTAAGAGCTAATGCACGAAATATCGATTTCAATCAGAAAGAAGAACTGATAAAGATAAAGAAAGAAACAGGTAAGAAATTATACTGCGCAATCAATATTCTGTTTCATGAAGATCAAATAGAGAAACTACAGAAACAGATGCAAGATATAAAATCTTGGCCATTTGATGCTTTTATTGTTTCAGATATTGGTGCTTTTGATGTTATCAAGAATGCTATGCCTGATGCTCATGTCCACCTTTCAACTCAATCAAGCTGCTTGAATTCTTCTGCAGTTAAAATGTATCAAAGAATTGGTTTTGATAGAGTTATTCTTGGCCGTGAAGCGTCTATTGAAGATATCAAGAAAATTAAACAGGCAGCCCCTGATATGGAGATTGAAGCATTTGTACATGGTGCAATGTGTATGTCATACTCTGGCCGCTGTTTGCTATCAGCATATTTTTCAAATCGTTCTGGAAACCAAGGCCAATGTGCTAATTCATGCAGATGGAATTATCGTTTGATGGCTAATGACAAACTTGAACAGGTTCTCAAATCAGAATCTCTTGCCCTTGAAGAGAGTGAGAGACCTGGTGAGTACTATACAATCAGTGAGCAAGATGGTTTCACAACAATCTTGAGTTCAAAAGATTTATGTATGATAGATCATGTTCAAGAATTGGTCGATGCTGGTGTTGGTAGCCTTAAAGTAGAAGGTAGAATGAAAAGCCTTTACTATGATGCAATTGTTACTCGTGCCTATAGAAAAGCTATTGATAGAGCTGAAAACAAGATCACTGAAACAGCAGAAGAAATTGAAGAATACCGAAAAGATTTATTCAATATAAGTCACAGAAAATATTCAACAGGTTTCTTCTTCGATAGAACAGATGATGACGATATTTATGAACCAACAGTTGATGGATACGAAAGAAATTTCCTATTTATTGGTATCGTTGAAGATGAAGTAAAACCCGGTATCTGGTCTCTTGATGTTCGATTCCAAGTTAGAAAAGGTCAAACTATTGAATATATTGGACCTGAAATTCATAATATTGAGGACAATACCTTCACTCTTTTGAATGCTGATTTTGAAGAGATAGATCAAATAGATCATGGTAAGGTTCAGTATTTAAAAACTGACAAACCTATCAAAAAAGATTATATAATTAGAAGACTTAACAATGGTGCTTTAAAATCTACAAATGGTAGATAAAAATATATAAGATCAAGGATTCGTAGATTATTTCTGCGAATTTTTTTGTCCTTCAAGATATAAAAAAAGAGATAACCTAGATTTTTAGTCTAAAATTATCTCTTTATTTTATTTTAATCTGTAATGATTATAAAGTTTTCAACAAAGCAATATGTTTCTTGCTTTTTTCAATCACTTCTTCAAATTCAGCTTTCTTTGATAGTTCTTTATCAATAGCTTCCTTCTTAGCATTGTTCATGAACTTCTCATTAGCAAGCTTTCTTGTTGTTCCATTTAAGTTCTTTTCTGCTTTTACAATGTCTTTCTCAAGTTTTGCAATTTCTTTTACAACATCAATTGCATCTTTAACAAAAACAAATGATTCAAAGCCTTGTCCTGCCAAAGGAACAGCACCTTTGATATCAGATAATTTATCTGCATCAATTGTGAGCTCACTTGTATTGGTAAATAACTTAATCAATTCAATTTGCTCTTTAAGGAAAGAAGTCTTCTCTCCTTCACCATCAGGACGTACGATACATTTAATTTTCTTTTCAGGACTTATTGCAAGTTCACCTCTAAGTGCTCTTATTCCTTTGATAACATCTTGGAGATTCTTTACCAACTCATTCTCTGAAGCATAATTTCTATCTTCACTCCATACAGGATATTCAGCATTTATGATTTTGCCATCTGTATTAGGAAGCTTTGAATATATTTCCTCAGTTATGAAAGAAAGATAAGGATGCATAAGTCTCATTGATTCTGCTAATAAATCAAGCATAATTGAGATTGTCTGGTCTTTAACACTTTCATCATCACTGTACATTTTAGGTTTTGAAGCTTCAACATACCAGTCACAGAAATCATTCCAGAAGAAGTCATAAACAGCTGCTGCGCCATCATTGAATCTATAGGTTTTAATTGAATCTTCAACTTTCTTAGCTGCTTCGTTCAAGCGGAAATAGATCCACTTATCAAATACATCAAGTTCAATATCTTTTTTCTCAACTAAGGTTCTACCTTCCATATTCATGAGTAAGAATCTTGTAGCATTCCAAATTTTATTTGCAAAGCGTGATCCAAATTTAAATGAATCTTTATCTATTAAGATATCCTGTCCCTGAGTAGCCATATATGCGAGAGTGAACTTCATAGCGTCTGAACCATATTCATCGACTACTTCAATTGGGTCAATTCCATTACCCAAGCTCTTACTCATCTTACGTCCTGTTTTATCACGAACAAGACCTGTGATATAGATATCTTTGAAAGGTACCTCTCCAACAAATTCAAGAGAAGCCATTATCATACGAGCTACCCAGAAGAATATAATATCGTATCCAGTTACAAGTGTGGATGTTGGGAAGAACCTGTCGAAATCAACAGTTTTTTCAGGCCATCCTAAAGTTGAGAAAGGCCACAGCCAAGAACTGAACCAAGTATCAAGTACATCAGATTCCTGCTTGAGATTTTTAGATCCACATTTTGGACATTCTGTAGGGTCCTCTCGAGCGACAATCATCTCTCCACAATCTTGACAGTACCATACAGGAATTCTATGTCCCCACCATAACTGTCGAGATATACACCAGTCTTTGATGTTTGTGAGCCAATGAGAGTAAGTGTTCTCCCATTTCTTTGGATAGAAATGAATGTCATCTTGTTTCCAAGCGTCCAATGCTTTATCTGCCATTGATTTCATTGAAACAAACCATTGTTCTGATAGATAAGGTTCAATAATTGTTCCACATCTATAGCAGTGACCGATTTCATGATTGTGCTCAGTTTCGTTAACTAAAATACCGAGTTCTTTTAAATCTGCTACAACAAGTGCTCTAGCTTCAATTGCTGGTAGATTTCTATATTTTTCTGGACAATTATCATTTAAAGTTCCATCACTGTTCAATACATTGATGATCTCAAGATTATGTCTCTTACCGCATTCCCAGTCGTTTGGATCATGAGCTGGTGTAATTTTAACCATACCAGTACCAAATTCAAGTGAAACAAAGCTATCTTCAATAATTTGAATCTTTCTATCAGTGAGTGGCAAGTTTACATATTTACCAACTATATCATGATATCTTTCATCTTCTGGATTGACAGCTACAGCGATATCACCAAACATTGTCTCAGGTCTTGTTGTTGCAATTTTAATTGAACCAGAGCCATCACTGAATGGGTAAAGAATATCATATAGTTTACCAGGTTCTTCTTTGTATTCAACTTCATCATCAGCTAAAGCTGTTCCACAATGAGGACAATAATTTACAAGGTACTCACCTTTATAAATCAAATCCTTTTCATATAAGGAAACAAAGCACTCACGAACTGCTTTTGATAGACCATCATCCATTGTAAATCTTTCATGTTCCCAGTCACAGGATGTACCAATTTTTTCAAGTTGGTGTGTGATTATACCATGGTGCTTATCTTTAACTTCCCAGGTCTTTTCAAGAAACTTTTCTCGTCCTAAATCCTGTCTTCTCAAGCCCTCTTTCTGAAGCTGTCTTTCAACAATGTTTTGAGTTGCAATACCTGCATGATCTGTTCCAGGAACCCATAGAGTTGGTAAACCTTTCATTCTGTAATATCTAATCAAGATATCCTGCAATGAATTATTCAAGGCATGCCCCATGTGAAGTATACCAGTGACGTTTGGTGGTGGCATAACTATGGAGAAATGCTCTCCATTCTCATTGTCATCAGCCTTAGGGCCGAACATTCCATTATCTTTCCATTCTGAGTATATTCGATCCTCAAAATCTTTGGGATCATAAGCTTTTTTTAATTCTACTGCTTTCATGAATATAACTGCCTCCTACCTTACGTAATAATTATGACAATAGTACCAAAAACAACAACTCATAACAACTGAAAACTTAAAAAATATAATAAATAACTGGACTTTACACTCTATTTTTTTCCTTTTTTATTTTTAATATAATAAATGAAAATAAATCTCAAATTCCTACAGTAATACTTGGTAATTGACTTTTGTTTGATATGATATTACTTTTTATTTTAGACATATGTAAAAAACATATGATGGGGAGAATTAGATGTTGCAACTTAAAAACAATAGCTACAGTATCGATGGGAAAAAGATAATCGATGATATCAGCTATCAATTTGAACAAGGGAATATATATATACTCACAGGACCCAATGGTGGTGGTAAGACATCACTTGGGAAACTCATAACAGGATTGTATAGATCAGATAATGGAAGTATTTTCTATGATGATAAGGATATAACAGCACTTAATATAAGTGAAAGAGCAAATCTTGGAATTTCATATGGCTTTCAAAGTCCAATTTATTTCAAAGGATTATCTGTCAGGGATTTATTGCAGCTTTCAAGCAAAAGTTATGATGAAGTTGAGCTTTCTCATCTGCTGAGTCAAGTTGGTTTGTGTGGAAAGAATTATCTAGATAGAGACATTGATGATAGATTGTCTGGAGGTGAGATAAAACGAATTGAGATTGCATCAGTTTTAGCTAAGAAAGACACCAAACTTTATATTTTTGATGAACCAGAAGCTGGAATTGACCTGTGGAGTTTTAAAGAGTTAATTTCCATTTTCAAAAAGCTCAAAGAGCAGAAGAAGACACTGATTATCATATCCCATCAAGAAAAGATCCTTGAGTTGAGTGATTTCATATTGGTAATCAGTGATGGTAAAATCACAAGAAGTGGACCAACAGACAAAATATTCAATACTCTATCTATAAGCCATATTGATAAATTCAACTGTGAAGGTTGTGAAAAGAAGGAATTGGACTGATGCTAGCAAATACAATGAAACTGTTTAAAAAACTATATGGTGATGATGTAGATTTAAGAAATAAAGCTGTGAACATTCGTGAAAACTGCAGCTCATGTGAGAGACACAGTTCTCCTAACATAAAAATTGAAGATCTACCTGAGGGAGATGGACTCAAAATAACGGTTTCATCCAAAACCAATGGTGAGACTGTGTACATACCTGCTTTCATAAGTAAATCAGGTGTTATTGATGTTGTTAAAAATGATTTTTATATTGAAGATGGTGCAGATGTTTTGATTCAAGCAGGTTGCGCTATTCATACAGAAAGTGATAAAGAGTCAAAACATGATGGAATTCATAGATTCTTCATTGGCAAAAATTGCAGAGTAAAATATAAAGAGGTGCATCTTGGAACAGGCTCAGATGCCAAACGAATAATCTCACCCGTTACCGATATCGAACTTGGAGATAACTCTTACTTTATTATGGATTCAATCCAACTTGATGGAGTCAGTTTCACACAACGAGAGACCAATGCCATTGTGGGAAAAGGTGCTCATCTTGATATAAAGGAAAGAATTCTGACTCAGAAAGACCAAGAAGCAATTACAAAGTTCAATGTAGAGATCAATGGAGATGATTCTTCTGTAAATGTTGTCTCAAGATCCGTAGCAAAAGATAATTCAAAGCAGACTTTGGAATCCAAATTGATAGGAAATGCAAGATGCACTGGTCACAGTGAATGTGATGCAATCCTTGAGGGTGATGGTATAGCCATTGCCATTCCAGGGCTTATCGCAAACAACCCAGAAGCTAATTTGGTTCATGAAGCTGCAATCGGAAGAATTTCAAAACAACAGATTGAGAAGCTAGAAACTTTAGGTCTTCCTGAAGATGAAGCTGAAAAATACATAATAAAAGGTTTTTTGAGATAATAAAATCTATTTTTTGATGCAATAAAAAGTTTTGGGACTAATTGAGAGGTTGGTGGATGAATAATATCAACTTCTCATAGTAGTTCTCTAATAGTTAGCTTAGAACGTTATTTCAAACTCTTCATTATTTGAATATTCATCAGCCTTAAATTCTAT
>JALNVT010000008.1 GCA_023231265.1 Sphaerochaetaceae bacterium | reverse complement strand
AAGTTGATCATTTTAGTTCTGGTTTTGACTTATATCATTCAAGTCCTCAGCGGAAGAAAGTTGAAGATTGCATATCCTGTCGTGCTTTTATTCTCAATGGTTTTATTATCATTATTTGAACCAAATGGTAAGGTTGTATTTAAATATTTTACTGATGTATCTTTAAATATAGCATTTACAAAAGCTTTAAGAATTCTTATTTTAATAGCATCATCTCAGATTTTGGTGGCTTCAACTACCATCAATATAGGATTTATTAAGGATGTATTTGCTTTGAGCTCAATTGTACTTGATAGATTCTCAAATTCAAAAGGTTCTGTTCTAAAAAGAATTGACGAATCATTAATAGGAAAACTATGAAAATAATAATATCACCAGCAAAAAAGATGAAAAAAAAGGAATTTATAGGAACTGCAACAACTCCAATTTTTTCTAAGAATGCACAGACTATTGCAAATAAAATAAAGAAGTATGATCTTGAAGAATTGCAAAAGGCTTTCAAATGTAGTTCTAAGATTGCAAAAGAAGTGTATAACTACTATCATGACTTCAACTCAGACCTTCATCCTGCACTCTATCGTTATGATGGTTTGCAATACATGAATATTGATGTTTTGAGTTTGAGTGAAGCTGAGAGAAATTTTTTGAATAAAAATCTTCTGATAGCAGATGCTCTGTATGGCCTATTGAAACCAACAGATTTGATATCTCAATATCGTCTTGATTACAATTCTAAGTTTGATTTTGTGAAACCTGACTTCTATAAAAAGAAGATCAAGAAAGTTCTAACAGAGCCTTATATCAATCTCTGCTCCAACGAGTACTCTGCAATACTTCCAGAAGGTCTTGCAATAAACATTATCTTCATACAGAACTTAAAAGGTGTTAGCAAGAGCTACAGTACAAATACAAAAATAGCTCGGGGAAAATTTGTGAAGTATCTTGCCAATGAACAAAATACTTCAATTGATGTTCTGACATCTTTTAAAGAAGAAGGCTATGTATTTGATGAAGCTACCAGCGATGAATCAAATATAATTTACTATAAAGTTATCTAGCGTTTTTCCATGGTCGGTTATTGCCAAACCACCCTCTTTCATCCCAATAAGCTCTATCAACATCACCTGCAACTTTTGATTGAATTTTTCTATAGATTGCAAAGTTAAATTTACTTTTCAGTGGTGTATGATATTTTCCACTTTGATAGAGTTTGTTGACTCTTTTTACAATTTTATTGCTCTGCTTTTCTATTTCGTCTTTTTTCTTTTCTGTTACTTTTGCCCAAGACATACTTTGAACTGCCATGCCTATGCTATAAATCTTTGGAATTCCAAAATATGTGAAGCATTCTGCCACTTCTATTATTGTGTTCTTATAAACAGGTCCAGCTGCAGTTAGACAACCATCAGTTGCTTATTGAACATCGAATTCTCGGGTCTGTGCATCATGAACCATAATGAGAAATGATCTATGAATATTTTTAGCTGTCCATTCATATGGAGAATATATACAGGTGTTGCTACAATCAAAAGATCCGCTTCTAACCTCAAATCTCTCAATGGGAGTATCTTTTCTTGGTGAGGACAGAACTCCATTCCTTTTGTAACACATCTGAGACATCCTTCGCAGTATGGAATCTGCTCTTTCTGCAAATTAATTTCATTAATTTTTGCACCCTCAAATTTAGATGCAAGATTTCTTGCTATAGTACTGGATGTTCCTTTTGATCTTTGTGAAGCATGAACTATTGTTATTGTCATTATATGTCCTTATTTTTATGAGCTCTTATTTAAATATGCGGATAAATTATTTAGTTGTAAAGGAAATCTCTTATGAGAATCAAGACTAGATTCTTTCTTTAAGGTCAGTCAAAAAATAATTATCATAATAAAAGTACCTATACAAACAGACAATAAAAAGCCCTGGCATTTGCCAGGGTAATATAATTTAATTTACATTTTCTTCTCTAAATCCAATCATATCTTTTATTGAAGAGCCAGGAGCTACAATAGGATATACTTTATCATCTATAGGAATTTGAGCATCAATAACACAAGGTTTATTTAAACTAAGTGCTTTTTTTATCACTTCATTAGGATCATCATCTATTGAAAGTTTCATTGACTCAACGCCATAAGCTTTTGCCAGCATACACCAATCAATTGGCGTATCCAGAGTTGTTTGACTGTAATGCTTATCATAGAATAACGTCTGCCATTGTCTAACCATACCAAGAGTATGATTATTCATGACTATTACGATAACAGGTAAATTATAGCGTGCAATTGTTGTCAATTCATTGCTGTTCATTCTAAAACAACCATCACCTGCAACATTTACCACTCTAACGTCTTTATTTCCCATTTGAGCACCAATTGCTGCTCCAGTACCATATCCCATTGTTCCAAGACCACCACTTGTTAAAAAACGTCTTGGATTCTTATGGTTCAAGAACTGTGCTGTCCAAATCTGATGCTGTCCAACCTCTGTTGCAACAATATCATCTTCATTAAGATTTTCATTTAGGGCATTTATAATTTCATAAGCTCTGTGACTTTCATGGTTGGTAAGTACAGGGAATCTCTTTTTGTATCCTGCAACTTCCTGCATCCAATTGGCATGTTCTTGTTTTTTGATTTTGCTCATCAATCTATCAAGAACAACATTGATATCTCCAACCAAATGGCATGAAGTTTCAATATTTTTGTCAATCTCAGCAGGATCAACATCAATCTGTATGATTCTTGCATGTTTTGCAAAGCTACTTGCTTTACTTATTACTCTATCAGAGAAACGAGCACCAATAACTATCAATAAATCACATTTATTGATGCAAACATTAGAAACTTTTGATCCATGCATTCCAACCAGTCCAGTATATCTATCACTGTCACTGCGTATTGCTCCGCAGGCCATCAATGATACGCAAGATGGTGAATCTATTAAATCAATAAAGTTTCTAACTCTCTCTGATGAATTTGAAATTATAGTACCTCCTCCAACGTAACACATTGGACGAGATGAATTTTCAATCATGTTTGCAGCTACATCTAGATTTGGTTCTTTCAATCTGTTTGATAGGTATTTTATCTCTCTAGGTTCTTCTTTTTGATATTCACAAAGATCTATCATAGCATTCTTAGTTATATCAATAAGTACTGGACCAGGTCTTCCTTCTTTTGCGATGAAGAATGCCTCTCTAACAATACCAGCTAAATCCCCAGCTTTTTTAACTATATAGTTATGCTTGGTTATTGGCATTGTAACACCAGTAATATCAACCTCTTGGAAACTGTCTTTACCTAATAAAGTTGTTGGAACATTACCTGTAATAGCAACCATAGGAACACTGTCCATTTGGGCAGTTGCAATACCTGTTACTAAATTAGTTGCACCTGGACCACTTGTTGCTATGCATACTCCAACTTTACCAGTTGAACGAGCATAACCATCAGCAGCGTGAGATGCACCTTGTTCATGAGCAGTTAAGATATGTGTTATTTTGTCACTGTTATTATATAGAGCATCATAAAGTGGCAAAACTGCCCCACCAGGGTAGCCAAACACTGTATCTACATTCTGCTCAATCAAAGTTTTTATTAATATTTCAGCGCCAGATATTTGCATATAAATTCTCCTAAATTATTTTCAATTAATCCTTGAATACTGCACCTTTTGATGCATCCGTTACACTTTTTGCATAACGAGCTAAGTATCCAGTTGTTATGCTTGGAGTCTTTGGTTTCCAAGCTTTCTTTCTTTCTGCTAATGTTTTTTCATCAACTTTTAATTCAAGAATTCTGTTTGGAATATCAATAAATATTTCATCACCTTCTTCAACAAGTCCAATCAAACCACCTTGTGCAGCTTCAGGACAAACATGTCCAATAGATGCGCCACGAGTTGCTCCACTGAAACGACCATCAGTCAAAAGAGCTACAGTTTTATCCTGTCCCATTCCGGCAATTGCACTGGTTGGAGATAACATCTCTCTCATTCCAGGACCACCTTTTGGACCTTCATAACGAATGACAATTACGTCTCCATCTTTTATTTCTTTATTGTAGATAGCCTGAATGCTCTCTTCTTCACTTTCAAATACACGAGCTGGTCCTGTATGAACGAGCATCTCTGGAGATACTGCACTTTGTTTTACAACTGCTCCCTCCAATGCAAGATTACCTTTAAGAACTGCAAGACCACCTGTAACTTGATATGGATTATCAATTGGTCTAATAACCTCAGGATTGTAATTAGTTGCATTCTTGTAGCTATTTTCAATTGTATCTAGTGTTACTGTCATCAGATCACCTTTAAGCAATCCAGCTTCTGCAAGTTCTTTCATAACAGCCATTATGCCACCAGCTTCATGTAAATCTTGAATATGGTGAGGTCCGGCTGGTGCTAAGTGACATAAATTAGGTACTTTGGCACTGATTTCATTAGCTTTGAAAATATTGAAATCAATTCCTGCATTGTGTGCAATAGCAGGTAGATGTAGCATTGTGTTTGTACTGCATCCGAGCGCCATATCAACAGTTAAAGCATTCATGAATGAATCTTCATTGATAATATCACGAGGTCGTAAATTTTTATCAAGGATTTCCATTACTTTATAACCTGCTTCTTTTGCAAGTCTTTCTCTAGCTGCATAAACAGCTGGGATTGTACCATTACCAGGTAGAGCCATTCCTAATGCTTCAGTCAAACAGTTCATTGAGTTTGCTGTAAACATACCAGAACATGATCCACAGGTAGGACAGACATTGTCTTCCCATGATTTAAAAGTCTCATCATCCATCTTGCCACTTTGCTTCATGCCAACAGCTTCAAACATTGAAGCAAGATTTCGTTCAGTTGTGTGTCCTGGAACCTTACCTGCTAGCATTGGACCACCTGATACAAAGATACATGGAACATTCAATCTCAAAGCAGCCATCAACATTCCTGGAACAATTTTATCACAGTTAGGAACAAATACAAGAGCATCAAAAGGATGAGCAGTTGCCATTATTTCAACACTGTCTGCAATGAGTTCTCTTGAAGCCAAACTGTATTTCATTCCAGTGTGTCCCATAGATATTCCATCACAAACTCCAATTGTTGGGAAAGATACAGGTGTACCACCAGCATTTCTAACACCAGCTTTTACACATTCAACAATTCTATTTAAATGAACATGACCTGGAATAATTTCATTTGCAGAATTTACTATTCCAATAATTGGTTGATGAATTTCTCTATCTGTCCAACCAAGTGCTTTCATTAAAGATCTATGTGGTCCTCTATCAAGGCCTTCTGTCATTGCAGAAGATCTTTCTTTCATACTTTCTTTGCTCATATCTTATCTCCTAATTCCTATATAGCAGCTGCTATTAGGTCTCCCATTTCTTTAGTTCCAACTTTTTTCATACCTTCCTCAAAGATATCGCCAGTTCTAAAACCATCATCCAAAACTTTACCGACAGCATTTTCAATAGCTTTTGCTTCTTTTTCCATTTTGAAGGAGTAACGCAGCATCATGGCAACTGATAATACTGTTGCAATAGGGTTAGCTAAATCCATTCCAGCAATGTCAGGTGCACTGCCATGAATTGGTTCATACATTCCAAGAGTTCCTTTTCCCAAAGAAGCTGAAGGAAGCATTCCGATAGATCCAGTAATTTGAGATGCTTCATCTGATAATATATCACCAAACATGTTTGTTGTTACAATAGTATCAAATTGATTTGGGTCTCTTACCAATTGCATTGCTGCATTATCAACATAAAGATGATTTACAGTTACCTCAGGATAATCCTTTGCCATTCTTTCTACAACAGATCTCCACAATTGAGATGAGTTTAAGATGTTTGCTTTATCTACTGATGTTAATTTTTTGTCTCTTACCATTGCAATTTCAAATGATTTCTTTACTATTCTTTCAATTTCTGGGATTGAATATTCAAGTGTATCATATGCACTGTTATCGTCTCTCCCTCTCTTTCCAAAATAGATACCACCAGTAAGTTCTCTTACAACCATGATATCAAGTCCATTTGCTACAATTTCATCTTTTAAAGGACAGGCACCTTTCAATTGTGGGTACATGATAGCTGGGCGAAGGTTGCAGAAGAGGTTCATTCCACTTCTAAGTCCAAGCAATGCTTTTTCAGGACGAAGGTTAGATTCTACATTGTCCCATTTAGGTCCACCAACAGCACCTAGAATGACACTATCAGATGCTTTACATATATCAAGACTTTTTTGAGGTAGAGGTTCTCCAAATTTATCAATAGCACAACCACCTGCAATTGCTTCTTCATATGTTACTTCAAAATTATATTTTGCCGCTGTTGCATCTAAAACTTTAACTGCTTCATTTACGATATCTGGTCCGATACCATCACCTTTTACCAATGCTATTTTCATTACATATCTCCCTGTTTTGACATATAAGCTGCAAGACCACCTGATTCAATTAAACCCTGCATAAAAGGAGGAAATGGTTCTGCTTGGAATTCTTTATTTTTTGTTAGATTTTTGATCTTACCTGTTTCAAAATCTACTTCAACTACATCACCTTGTTCGATGTTGTCACATGCTTCTGGGCATTCAAGAATAGGAAGTCCAATGTTGATTGAGTTTCTATAGAAGATTCTAGCAAATGTTCTTGCAATTACACAGCTCACGCCTGATTCTTTAATTGCAATTGGAGCATGTTCACGACTTGATCCACAACCAAAGTTCTTATCAGCTACTATGATATCGCCTTTTTCAACTGTTTTGGAAAAATCTAAATCAATGTCTTCCATACAGTGTGCTGCAAGCTCACTTGCAACTGATGTATTTAAATATCTAGCTGGGATGATTACATCTGTATCAACGTTATCTTTATATCTATATGTTTTACCTTTGGCTTTCATTAGTTATCTCCTTCATTTGGATCTGCTAGGTATCCTTTAATTGCACTTGCTGCTGCAACTTCTGGTCCTGCTAGATAAACTTCACTTTTTACATGTCCCATTCTTCCAACAAAGTTACGGTTTGTTGTTGATATAGCTCTTTCATTTTCAGCAAGAATACCCATATGACCACCAAGACATGGTCCACAGGTTGGTGTTGAAACAACACATCCTGAATCGATGAAAGTTTCTAGAATTCCTTCTTTCATAGCATCTTTATATATCTGCTGTGTTGCAGGAAGTACAATACATCTTACATCTGATGATATTTCATGACCTTTTAAAATGCTGGCTGCTTTTCTTAAATCACTCAAACGTCCGTTTGTGCAAGATCCAATCACAACTTGGTCAATTTTTACTTTTCCCCATTCTTCTGGTGTCTTTGTGTTTTCAGGAAGATGAGGGAATGCAACTGTACTTTTTATTGTTGATAAGTCAATATCAATTGTTCTTTCATATTCTGCATCAGGATCAGCTTTGAATATCTGAGGTGTTTTTTTGCCATGTGCTTTTAAATAATCAAGTGTTATATCATCAACTTCAAATATTCCATTCTTAGCACCAGCTTCAATTGCCATGTTAGCAACTGTAAATCTGTCATCTATTGTTAGATTTTTAACGCCTTCTCCTGTGAATTCCATAGATTGATATAGAACACCATCAACGCCTATCATTCCAATAATATGCAAGATCAAATCTTTGCCACCGATATTCTTGTTGAATTTTCCTGTTAAGTTAAATTTAACAGCAGTTGGAACTTTAAACCAAGCTTTACCTGTTGCCATTCCACATGCCATATCTGTTGAACCAACACCTGTTGAGAAAGCACCTAAAGCTCCATAAGTACAGGTGTGGGAATCAGCTCCAATTACTAAATCACCTGCTGTTACGAGTCCTTGCTCTGGTAAAAGAGCATGCTCAATTCCCATCTTTCCAACTTCAAAATAATTTGTGATATCATTAGCTCTGGCAAATTCTCTCATACATTTGCATTGTTCTGCAGCTTTGATATCTTTATTAGGTGCAAAGTGATCTGGTACCAATGCAATTTTGTCTTTATCAAATACATCTTTTCTACCAAATTTTGCAAATTCACCAATTGCGACAGGACTGGTGATATCGTTTCCTAAAACAAGATCAACATCAGCCATAATCAATTGACCTGCTTTTACACTTTTCAAGCCAGCTTTAGATGCAAGCAGTTTCTGTGACATAGTCATCTTCATAAATTTATACTCCTTAAATAGCAGGTTCCACACCTGCATCTTGTAAATACCAAATTATACTATCACGAAGTGCAATCCATGATGCTGCAATAATATCATGATTCACTCCAACAGTATTCCAACTTTTTTTATTGTCACTGGATTCAATCAGAACTCTAACAACAGATGCTGTTGCATCATATGATTCAAGAACTCTTACTTTATAATCACTCAAATGAACACCTTTTAACTGAGGATAGAATGGTTCTAAAACCTTTCTAAGTGCTTTATCTAGCGCATTGATGGGACCAAGACCTTCTGCTGCTGTTATTGCACTTTCACCAGCAACTTCAACTTTAACTAAGGCTGCATGCAATGAATCCAATTGATTTTCATCCGATTGTCTACCATTTGTTTGATAATAGGTCAGACTGAAATAATCTTTATTCTTACCTAAACAATTATTTATCAACAGATCAAATGATGCGTTTGCACCTTCAAATTGATAACCAACTGCTTCCAAATTTTTCAGCTCTTTCACCATTGATCCAACTCTTCCGTCCTTCTTGTCAAAGGCAGGATAAAGCTTTTCAATTCTTTCAAGTAACAGAGCTTTTCCTGCAACTTCACTCACAAGAAGTCGTCTTGAATTTCCAATTAAGGATGGATCCAAATGTTCAAATGATTTAGGATTTTTCCTAATACCATCTATATGCATTCCACCTTTATGAGCAAAAGCACTTCGACCTACAAAGCTTCTGTTACCAGGAATTCTCTGATTTGCAATTTCTCCCAATTCATGAGCTCTTTGGGTCAATGATTCAAAGGATTCAGGCAGAAGACAATCCATATTCATCTTAAATTTTAAGTTACAAGCTATGGAGCTTAAATCAGCATTTCCACATCTCTCTCCAAATCCTATGAAAGTTCCTTGAACCTGAGTCGCTCCATTGTTCACACTCATCAAAGAAGAAGCTACTGCAACACCACAGTCATTATGAAAATGTACACCTATAGGAATAGAATATGATTCAACAACTTCTTTTGTTATCTGAGATGCCTCTTCACTTAGCATTCCACCACGAGTTTCACATAAAATTAATTTTTTTGCTCCACCTTTGATGGCTGCATCTAAAGTCTTGAGTGCATATTCTTTATTCTCTTTGTATCCATCATAAAAATGTTCTGCATCAAAGAATACTTCTTTACCATTGTCTGTTAAAAATCTTACAGAATCTTCAATCATTTTGAGGTTTTCGTTCAGTCGTGTTTTTATAATTTCTGTGACTTGAAAGTCCCAAGATTTTCCAAAAACACATATTGTATCAACTCCACAGTTGTTCAATATCTGTAGGTTTTCATCTTCTTCTGCTTTCAGACCTCTTCTTCTAGTTGAGCCAAAGGCTACTAGTTTGGATTTCTTAAGTTCTGTATTTTTTAATATTTCAAAAAACTGAATATCTTTTGGATTTGAACCAGGATTTCCAGCTTCTATGTAATCCATTCCAATATCATCAAGAAGATGTACAATCTTCATTTTGTCAGATAAAGAGAAGCTTATTCCTTCTCCCTGTGATCCATCACGAAGTGTTGAATCGAAAAGCTCAACTTTAGCCATGAGATCTCCTTTTTATCGATCACTGTGTCCTGCTAACATATCTTCATTTAAAGAAAGTTGCTGGGCATTTATTCCTGAACCTTGCACCATTGGACTTGCATCTAGCATGTGGTTACATGCAGTTATACAAGCTAATATGGAAGCTTCAATTACATCTGTTGAAACGCCACGACCTCTATAGTATTCTTTTCCATCGGTTATTTTAACAATAACCTCACCTTGAGCATCTCTGTGTTCAGTTACAGCATGTAGATCATAATCAACAAGCCCAAAATGATGGTCAATTATTTTCTCAACCGCTCTCATTGCTGCATATACAGGACCTGTTCCTGCTGCTACTGATTCTTTTAGTTCATCACCTCTTCTTAGAGTGACACATGCAGTACTTGTCATGAGATTTCCACTGTTCACTACAAAATGGTCCAATATCCAATCATTTTCTTTAGGTTTTTCAGAAGATTCAACCAGAGCAATTAGGTCTCTATCACTGATAGTCTTCTTTCTATCACATAGGTCTTTGAATTCTTTAAAAAATCTTGCAGAATCATCTTTATCTAAAATATATCCTAAAGCTTCCATTCTGCTTGTAAATGCATGAATACCAGAATGCTTACCCAAAACAAGTTCTGTTTTAACAACACCAACACTTTCAGGTGTCATGATTTCATAAGTAAGTGAGTTAGCCATTATGCCATGTTGATGAATTCCACTCTCATGTGCAAAAGCATTCTTTCCTACTATTGCTTTAGATGGAAAAGGTTTTACATTGGTGATAGAAGAAAGCTGTCTTGCACATTTGTAAATCTGTTTTGTATCTATATCTATTGTATAAGGATATATATCACTTCTAGTTTTAAGGTTCATTGCAAATTCTTCTAGTGCTGTATTTCCGGCTCTCTCTCCAATACCACAGATTGTACCTTCAACCTGTCTTGCTCCAGAAGCAACTGCTGCTAATGAATTAGCAAGAGCCATACCTAGATCATTATGGTTATGAGTACTTAAGATAGCTTTATCAACATTTGGGACATTATTTCTAACTGTTGTAAATATTTTTGTAATATCTTCAGGACAAGCATAACCAACTGTATCAGGTAGGTTTATGGTTGTAGCTCCTGCTTTAATTGCAGCTTCTACAACTTTACACATGTAATCAAGATCCGTTCTCGTAGCATCTTCCAAAGAGAATTCTACATCGGGACATTTATTTCTTGCATATGTTACCATCTCTATAATTTGATTGAGTGCTTCTTCTTTACTCATTTTTAATTTGTACTGCAGATGTAAATCACTTGTTGCCAGGAATGTGTGGATTCTTGGATGTCTTGCATTTTTAATTGCTTCACAACTTGCATCAATATCTTTTTGTAAGGCTCTTGAAAGAGATGCAACTGTTACATCTCCTGCCTGTTCAGCTATAGCTTTGACTGATTCAAAATCACCCTTCGACGCAAAAGCAAATCCAGCTTCAATGACGTTCACCCCAAGTTTCTCAAGACGTTGAGCCATCTTCAATTTTTCTTCTAGGTTCATACTGTAACCTGGAGCTTGCTCACCATCTCTCAAAGTTGTATCAAAAATGATAACTTTATTATTCATAATTATTTTCTCTCCACACAAATGATTTATATTATTAAATATTTTAATCAATACACTTTATATATTCATTGAAATATTTATAGTATCATCCACTCTTTCATATGAAAGAGTGGATGTAATTATTTATTTTTTCAACCAACTCATTAGAGATCTTAGTTTAGCACCAGTTTCTTCTAATTGTGATTCTGCTTCAATTCTACGTTTAGCAGCAAAATAAGGTCTCTTTACCTGATTCTCAAGTAACCAGTCACGAGCAAATTTACCTTCCTGAATGTCAGTCAAAACGCCTTTCATAGCCTTCTTTGTATCTTCTGTTACAATTTTAGGACCTGTGATGTAATCACCATATTCAGCAGTATCTGAGATTGAATAACGCATGTAACTTAATCCACCCTGGTTGATCAAATCAACAATAAGTTTCATTTCATGACAGCATTCAAAATATGCCATTTCTGGTTGATAACCAGCTTCTACCAAAGTATCAAAACCTGCTTTTATTAGAGCTGTTATACCACCACAAAGAACTGCCTGTTCACCAAATAAATCAGTTTCAGTTTCTTCTTTAAATGATGTTTCAAAGATACCAGCACGACCAGCACCTAAGCCTTTAGCATATGCAAGAGCTACACTTTCACTGTCTCCTGATGGATCAGCTGCTTCTGCGATAAGACAAGGAACACCTTTTCCTTCTAAGAACTGAGAACGTACTGTATGACCTGGTCCTTTAGGAGCAATCATTATTACATTTACGTCTTCTGGTGGATTGATTTGGCCAAAATGAATATTGAAACCATGTGCGAATGCTAGATAATCACCTTTTTGTAGGTTTGGAGCAACTGATTCATAATAAATTCCAGCACATTTTTCATCTGGAACCAACATCATGATAACTTGAGCCATTTTTGCTGCTTCTGCTGCTGTTGCTACTCTTAATCCTGCTTCTTCTGCAGTCTTCCAACTTTTTGAACCTTTATAAAGACCAACTACTACATTAACTCCACTTTCCTGCAAGTTTAATGCATGTGCATGTCCCTGACTGCCATAACCAATTATTGCAACAGTCTTGTTCTTTAAAAATGATAGATCTGCATCACTGTCATAAAACATTTTACTCATCTTTCTCTTCCTTCGGCTTTCGCCATTTTAAATAATATACTTTTTTTATTAATAAACTATTAATATAAATCTAAAGCTCTTCGTAAGGTTCATCTTTAAGAGCAACAGAACCTCTTTCGAGTGCTGTTGTTCCTGTTCTTGCAAGTTCAACTATCCCAAACTCTTTTGCCAAAGTCAAAAATGATTCAACTTTCTGAACATCACCAACAAGTTCCAATGTTATGGTATCCATCGTTACATCTTTAACTCTAGCTTTAAATAATTCTCCCAGTTCAACTACTTTTGATCTGTTATTGTTGGCTGTTGAAAGTTTTACAAGAAGCAGCTCGCTTTCTATTGAAGGTCTGTCTTCAAGTATTGCAACTCTTATGATGTCAACTAATTTTTCAACCTGGTTTTTAATTTGTTTTATTATTGCTCTATTTCCTAGAACTACAATTGTGATTCGACTTATTTTAGAATCAGCGGTCTCTCCAACACTCAAGCTTACAATGTTATAGCCTCTTCTCGAAAAAAGACCCACGACTCGCTGTAAAACACCAAAGTGATTATTCACAAGCAATGAAAGAGTGAACCTCTGCAATTCGTCTTTACTTTCCATTTTTCAAAATCTCCTTTCCCATTTGGGTACAACAATGCACTCCCTATATATTTCTATTTCGGGGAGGTCCTGCCAAGCAATACTTTTTTTTATTTAAGTTTCTTGGCTATTTTATAATGACTAATAAAATTGATAAAATAATGAGGACAGAAGAACCAATGACCAAGCCCAGAATGACTTGGAGATCAATAATGATAGTGCTAATAATAGATATGTTGCTATTCATCATTTGGTCCTTTGCTTAAATTTATTCTTTGTAAGAATGAGTAAACACTAATTCAAAAATTATCATTAGTCAATAGAAATTATTGTTTTTATGCAAAAACTTGTATATCGATACATTTGTTATGCAACAGAGCAGTTTAAAATAATAAAAAATGCACTTTTATACTTCAATAATGATTGTTTTTAATATTTCGATTTACTTATCCCCTAAAGATGCTATAGTAGAAAAAGATACAAAATGGAGATAGTTTATTATGGTATTTAATGTTTTGATTGCTTTAAAAGATGAAAAAATCAGACAGAATCTTGCAAATTATATTGACTGGGAAAAAATAGGTTGTGAATTGATTGCCTCATGCAGTGATGGCCTAGTTGCCCAACGTCTTACAAAAACTTTGAAACCAGATATTGTTTTAACCCAGCTAGATATTAAAGGAATTTACCTTCTTTTGTCAGACTGTCCTATATATCATACAGCTATTTTTGGAGAAGGTGAAAAAGAAGAAAGTGAGATAGAGAAGGCTTTTGGTCTTGGAATCTATCGCTATCAACAGAAGCCTATTACACTGGAAAAGATATCTTATCAGCTACTGGATATTGTAAATCTCATTAAGAAAGAGAAGTCTCGACAGATTGAGAGTACTGTAGACAACCCCACTTTGCATCTTCCAACATACAGCAACAACATGAGTGTTTTAGCCGCAATCAGCTTTATTGAACAGAATTATAATAAAAATATTGGTTTGCAAGAAGCATCTTCTGTCATTAAAATGAGTGAGGCTCATTTATCTAGAATATTTAAAAAAGAAACTGGCCTTAATTATGTAAGATATCTCAATATCTACAGAATTAACGTCAGTATCGAATTGATGTATAATGAAAATTTAACATTGAACCAGATTGGTACTGCATGTGGCTTTGAAACTCAAAGTTATTTTGCAAAAATATTCAAACGTGAACTCAATGTTACACCTTCAAAATACCGAGAGTCTTTTATATTGTACAATAAAAAATAGATCTCTTATTTTCCCTTGTGCATTTCAAGGTAAATTCTGATTTTTTCCATTGTTTCACTTGATACGTCATGTTCAATCAAGCATGCATCATTTTCTGATACTGCTTCACTTACGTTCAAGATATCTCTAAGAAATGCTACTAAAGTAGTATGACGAGAATATACCATGGATGCATAAGATTTACCTTTTTCTGTCAATGTAATCTTTCCATAAGTTTCATGAGTTACATAGCCTTTTTCTGCCAATACTTTCATAGCCCGGTTTACACTGGGTTTTGATACCTTTAAATATTCTGCTATATCTGTAATTCGGGCACCGGTTGTAGCACCTTCCAATACTAAAATAGCCTCCAAATAGTCTTCACTTGATTTATTCATATAAGTAATATAGCAACATTTGTTAACTTTTGCAATTGTTAACCTAGCAAAACTTTTTAAATAATTGGTATTTATTTCGGATATAAGTCAGATATAATGTTTTTTTAACCATTGCTCTGCTTATTTTTATATTGAGGTAACCCTCTCTCTTTGCTAAAATAATGAAACTATTCGAATTAGGAGATTTTAAAAATGGAAGCAGCGTTGTTTGATATGGATGGAGTTTTGGTCGATACTCAGAAATACCATGTAGGTATATATAAAAAAATAGCTAAAGATAGATTTAACATTGATCTGGGAGAGGATATTGTTTCTGCTTTAGGTGGTGTTTTGAAAGAAGAAGGTGCTTCAATTATATGCAAGGCTGTTGGTATTGATGATACCAAAAAGAATAGAGATTCTCTTTATTCTACTAAAAATAGTATGTATAAAGATTTAATTGCTCAAAAGGGTAAAGATCTTCTCATGGATGGTAGCATTGAACTGCTTGAAGAGTTGAAGAATAACAATGTTAAGATGGCACTTTGTAGTGCATCTTCAAATGCTAAAACTATTGTAAAGTTGACCGGTCTTGATAAATATTTTAACGATGAAAATATAGTTGATCTGAACAAAATACGACAGGGGAAACCTGCAGCTGATATTTTTTTGACAGGGGCAATGATGCTAAAAGTAAATCCGACTGATTGCGTTGTCTATGAAGATGCGGTCAATGGAATAATGGCTGCAAAAAAAGGTGGGATGTATACTGTTGGGTTCAGAACCAATATTGATTTTAATGGCCTAAATTATGGAGAAACTCCTGCAGATAGGGTTGTGTATGATTTAAAAGCCCCTCTTTGCTACAGAGGGCTGTATTCCAATTTCAATGATAGTCCTTCTGATTGTAAGCTTTTTGTTTTTGATGCTGGTAATGTTATAATCAACAATATTGAGTGTCTTCCTGGTATCATCAATGAGTATAAAATGAGTGGCTCACAAATTGATGAGTTTCTTCTTGATTTTAAAGCTTATACCGCATCTCTTATGGATGGTAGCATGAAGTGCAGTGATTTTTGGAAGCACTTAGAAGATACAATGAATTTACATGTTGAAGGAGAACCATTTGCAAGACATTTCAAGCCCACTTTGAACAAACCTGTAGTCAATGTAATTAAAAGACTTAAAGAGCAAGGATATCGAGTTGTGCTTGGTTCAAACACATTTGATCCACATGCTAAGATAATGGAAGAAATTGGAGGTCTGGAATATTTAGATAAATGCTATATGAGTCATTTGATGCATAGATACAAACCCGCTCCTTCATTCTTTAGATACATATGTGAAAGTGAAAATATTGATCCAAAAGAAATATTTTTTGTAGATGATTTGGCTGAAAATGTAGCTGCAGCTGCAAAGTTTGGTATGAAGACTTTGAATTATAAAAACAAAGATAAAAATGAAAAGTTAGAAAAGGCTTTTGATTTTTTATATTAGCTAATTTATGTATAGTTAGCTTTTAAATATTCTGCATTATTTTTAAACAAAAAAACTTTTTTTTACTTTATATAGTTGTTTTTTATTGAAATAATCAGTAAATTGTTACTCATGAACAACAAAACAGTAGAAGATTTAAATGTAGGCCAATCTGGCATCATAAGTGCCATTGATGCTCCCAAAGAAATCAAACGACGATTGATGGATATGGGATTCACAAGAGGGATTCGTGTTGATGTGATAAAAAAAGCACCAATGGGAGATCCTTTAGAGGTTGGTATTAGAGGATATAATATATGTATTCGTAAAGAGCAGGCAGCAAATTTAATGCTAAAGGAAAGTATCTAATGGCAAAAATTTGTTTAGTGGGCAATCCTAACTGCGGTAAATCAACTTTATTTAACAATGTAACTAATACCATTGCTCATGTTGGTAACTGGGCTGGTGTTACAGTTGAGGAGAAATACGGTGATTGGAATGGTAACCAAACTTTGGACCTTCCTGGTATTTATTCTTTATCCCCCTACAGCCCTGAAGAAAAATTAACACGGCGTTTTATTTTAGATAGTGAACCAGATTTGATCATTGATGTTATCGATGCTACCAATCTTGAAAGATCTCTTTATTTAACCACTCAACTTGTGGAACTTGGTAGACCAATGATTCTTGCATTGAATATGGGTGACCTTCTTGAAAAAGAAGGTATCAAGATTGATACAGAGCAACTTTCTAAAATGTTCCATTCGAGAGTTGTTAATATTTCAGCTTCAAAGGGACTTGGTTTTGATGAATTGAATAAGGCTGTTGAAAAATCACTAGCTGATAAAAAGGTTCCTTCTTGCCCACTGTTTGCTCCACCACTTGAACTTTTGATTACTGAAATCATTGCTGATGATTTCATGCATGAAGCTCCTAAAGCTTATCCTAGAAGATGGTGTGCAATCAAACTTCTTGAAGCAGATGAATTATTCTTGGCTAATATGCCTCCTGTTCCTGAAAAACTTGCAGAAGTTATAAAATGCAGAACAGAGAAATTAGAGAAAGTTTTCAATGATGATATTGATGCAATTATAATTGACCAAAGATATCATGTTGCTGAAGATATCACAAAAATCTGTGAGGTGAAAAAAGATCCTGTAAAGAAGTTCAAACTTGATAATATTGTCACAAACAAATTCTTAGCTATACCAATATTTGTTTTGGTAATGGCTTTTGTATTTTACATATCAATTAGTGTTGTTGGTGGAGTGACCACTCCTCTAATTGAAAGCAGTATTGCTACAATCAGAGAATCCCTTCATTCCTTATTAAATAATTTGGGCGTCATTTCATTTTTGTCAAATATGCTCATTGATGGCATAATATCTGGTGTTGGAGCAGTATTGACCTTTGTTCCTCAGCTTTTTGTTCTTTTTGCATTGCTTTCATTCTTAGAAGATTGTGGCTACATGTCAAGGATTGCTTTTATAATGGATAGAGCAATGAGAAGTTTGGGCCTCAGTGGTAAATCAATAATTCCTCTTGTTATAGGTACAGGTTGCAGTGTTCCTGCAATAATGAGCACAAGAACAATAGAACATCCTAAAATGAGACGTTTGACAATAATGGTAACTCCATTCATTCCATGTGGTGCAAAGCTTCCTATTTTTGCTATGATTATTGGAGCCTTTTTCAACAATGCATGGTTCTTAGCTCCTATTATGTATTTCATTGGAATCATTGCTATAACAATTACAGGTATTGTCTCTCAGTTATTAGATAGACATAAAGAAGACAATGCTTTTATATTGGAACTTCCTCGTTACCAAATTCCAACATTAAAAAATACTTGGATCCAGACTTGGGAAAGAACTAAAGGCTTCATAGTTAAAGCTGGTACAACAATTTTACTTGCAAGTATTTTAATTTGGTTCTTAAATTCTTACAATTTCTTGTTGCAAGAAGTATCACCAACAAGTTCTATGTTAGCTAGTATTGGAAGAGTAATAGCTCCACTCTTTAGACCTCTTGGTTTTGGTACATGGCAAGCTTCTGTTGCACTATTAACAGGAATTGCTGCAAAGGAGTCAATTGTAAGTACTTTAACTGTTGCTCTTCAGGGTCAACCTATAACAACGTTATTTACTCAAGCAAGCAGTTTCTCTTTTATCATGTTCATTCTTCTTGCATCCCCTTGTGTTGCTGCTCTTTCAGCTATGGCAACAGAAATGAGAGATAGAAAAGCATTCTGGGCAGCTGTAGCATATCAAACAGGATTTGCTTATGTTTCATCTTTGATCGTTTATCGTATATTATTAGGAGTGTTATAAAATGGTAGCTATTATTGCAAATATTGTTGTTGCGGCTTTAATTATTATTATGATTTACGGAGCTATCAGAACTTTAAAAAAACCTGATAGCAAGAAGGGCTCAAAAGATTGTTGCAATTACTGTCATGACAGTAATTGTGATACTTGTAAAAAATAATTAACTAATCATTATTCATAAAATGCATAAATATACATATTACTCTAGAATAAAATAAGACTATTTTATATACTCTACTAAATTATTAATGGGAGAACATATGAAAAAAATAATTGTTTTATTTATGATAGCAGCTTTGACATTGAGTGGTGTATTTGCACAAGGTTCAAAAGAAAGTACAGAAGATCTTTCTCTTAAAAAAGTTCAAGATGCAGGTGTATTTGTTTTAGGACTTGATGATGCTTTTCCTCCAATGGGTTTCAGAGACGATAACAATGAAATTGTTGGTTTTGACGTTGATTTAGCTAAGGAAGTTACATCTAGAATGGGTGTTACTTTAAAACTTCAACCTATAGATTGGAATTCAAAAGAGCAGGAACTAGCAACAGGTAATATCGATTGTATTTGGAATGGTTTTACAAAATCACCTGAAAGAGAAAAAGTAATGACTTTCAGTGATGCTTATGTTATGAACCAACAGGTTTTAGTTGTAAAATCTGATGCTAGCTATAAGACTTTATCTGATTTTGCAGGTAAGACAATTGGCTTGCAGGGTGGATCAACAGCCTCTGATGCATTAGAAGAAGCAACAGATTTCAAGAATAGTTTGAAAGATGTAATTGAATTCAAAGATAACCTTACAGCTTTGATGGATTTAAATGCAGGTGGTGTGGATGGTGTTATCCTAGATTTATTGGTAGCAAATGACACAATTCAGAGATCAAATATGGATTTCAAAATTCTTGATGATGGTTTATCTGAAGAAGAATATGCAGTTGGATTCAGAAAAGGCGATATTGCATTGAAAGACGCTATCCAAGAACAGCTAATTGCTATGCAGAAAGATGGTACTATGGCTCAGATTTCAACAAAATGGTTTGGTAAAGATATTTCTGTAATTGGTAAATAATTTTACTTCAAAGTAAATAAGGGATGCTTGCATCCCTTATTTTTTTAATTTCCATATATTTACAGTTTTACAAAGATTAAAAATAATATATGGTATGAACAAAACTAATTTTATTGATTAGATATGAGGTATTTATGAGTTCATTATTAATTCCAATGTTGGAAGGAACATTAGTTAGTATTAAGATTTTCTTGTTCACATTACTATTTTCACTCCCTCTTGGCCTACTGGTTGAAAGAGGTAAAAGAAGTAAAATTTGGATTGTAAGAAAATTAATCAATCTTTACATAATGATTATGAGAGGAACTCCTCTTATTCTTCAGTTAATATTTGTATATTTTGCTCCTTATTATATATTGGGAACATCATTCAATAGATTGAATGCTGTTATCTTTGCATATGTAATAAACTATGCTGCATATTTTGCAGAGATCTATAGAGGTGGTATTCAAGCAATACCTAAGGGTCAATATGAAGCAAGTAAAGTTCTTGGTTTGACAAAGGCTCATACATTCACTCATATAATATTTCCTCAAGTTGTAAAAGAAATATTACCTGCTATGGGTAATGAGGTTATAACTTTAGTTAAGGATACTGCATTGGCTCAGACAATTGGTGTTGCTGAATTATTCAGAGTTGCTCAAACAGCTTCTGCAAGACAGTTTGCCACAACTCCTTTATTTATTGCCGGAGTCTTCTACTTTGTTATGAATGCAGGGGTATCAAAATTATTTGATATTGCTGAAATGAAATTAAACTACTATGGTAAAGCATAAGGATAGATTATGACAGAAGAAAAATACATGATTGAAGTTAAACATTTGGTCAAAAATTATGGCGAAAATGAAGTATTGAAAGATATTTCTTTCAATGTTGCCCAGGGCGAAGTTCTATCAATTATCGGACCATCTGGCAGTGGTAAATCTACCCTTTTGAGAGCAATCAACCAACTTGAAACAATTGAAGGTGGTGAGGTCATTATATGTGGCGATACTCTTTATAAAGAAGGGTTGTCACTGACTCCTGATCAAAAAAGAAAGATTCAATTGCATAATGGTCTAGTTTTTCAAGACTTCAACTTATTTCCTCATATGAGTCTTAAAAAGAATATTACAGAAGCTCTTATTTACGTTCTTAAAAAAGATAAGGCAGAAGCAGATGAAATTGCTCTTTCTCTTCTTGATAAGATGGGATTGAAGGATAGAGCAGACTCTTATCCATCTCAATTATCAGGTGGTCAAAAGCAGCGTGTTTCTATTGCAAGAGCACTTGCTCTAAAGCCTAATGTTCTTTGGTTTGATGAACCTACTTCAGCTTTGGATCCAGAACTAACTGGTGAAATATTGAAGGTCATTAAGGATCTAGCAAAGGAAAAAATGACAATGGTTGTTGTAACACATGAGATGTCATTTGCACGAGATATCAGTGATAGAGTGATCTTCATGGATGAAGGTTTGATTGCTGAAAAAGGTACTCCTTATGAGGTCTTTGAAAATCCTAAAAACCCTAGAACAATACAATTTTTAAATAGATTCGAAGGTTAAAGAATTATATAAATTTAAAACAAAGCACTCTTTATTTGGTTCATTACATTTACCAATAAAGAGTGCTTATTATTTGGATTCTTTTTTAATTTAAAAGGTTATTATCTTTCCGCTTGGTTCTGCAATAATATGGCCATTTGATAAAACATGTTTTCCATTTACAAATACCTCATCTATTCCTTTTGAAGGCTGCTGTGTATTTGAATTGGAGTTATCTTCAAGATTTTCCAAGTCACATATTACAAGATCAGCTTTAAAACCTTTTTGTATTGCTCCTCTATCAACTAGAGAGAGTCTCTGAGCACTTTTGTATGTAGCTCTATAAATCAATTTTTCCAATGAAAGTGTATGATATTTTTTATAAAACAAATCAAGATAATGCGGCACACTGTGATATGACCTTGGGTGAGAAGGTAACTCTCCACCACTGTAAAGAGCATCTGTTCCAAATACTCCCAAGTCATCTTTCATAATTTTTTGCATGCTATCCAAACTTTGAGTGACATCCTCCATCAAAGCGACACCTTTCTCATCTCTCAATATATCAAAAAAAGCGTTATAACAGTTTTCCTCAGTTTCATTACCGTACATTTTATTTGAGCATTCAACCAAAGATAGACCTTCTAATTTTCTATTATGCTCTAAATACATAATTTTTATATTTTCAAAGCCACACATTTTTATCAGAGAATCAAATCCTTCTCCTGCAATGATCAAAGCTTTAATTTTATCCCTGTCTTCTTTGGAACTCAATGCATTGCGTAGTCTATCTGGTCCCAATTTCAAATAAGAAGGAGGCAACATGCTAGAAAGAGATGTTGAGCCAAAATCATAGGGGTATTGATCAAATGCAACATCTATCTTTTCTTGACGTGCTTTCTTGATCAGAGATAGCATCTCCTCAACATATTTCTGATTTTCCTTTCCAATAGCTTTCAGATGACTTATTTCTAATCTCACTCCTGTAATTCTTGCAAGGTTGATCACTTCTTTTAGGGAATCAATTACATCATCCCCTTCACATCTATGGTGAACTGCAAATATTTTATTATGTTTTTTTACAACATTCAAAAGAGCTATCAGTTCTTTTTCTGTAGCATATACACATGGAGCATAATAAAGGCCTGAAGAGAACCCCAAACAGCCCTGTGATAGACTTTTATCAAGCATATCACACATCTTATCCAATTCTGCATCTGTAGCAGCTCTGTTTGGATTTGGCAGCACTGCATTGCATCTCAGAGCAGTATGTGATTGCAGATACATTATGTTGGTACCAGAACCTCGCTTCCTTACAAAATCAACATATGTACTGAAATCATGCCAGTTATATGAGTCTGGAGCATAGTGTCCTTCTCCAAGGACATCTCGCGTATTGTCATTTATTGCTTCCACTATTGCACCATTTGTTATATCAATTGGATAAACTCCAACTCCACAGTTACCAGCTATTTCTGTTATTATTCCCTGTGCCAACTTACACTTCATCGAGGGATCTCTAATTACCTGCAGGTCACTGTGACCGTGAAAATCTATAATGCCAGGAAATAAATATTTATTTTCAACATCCAAGGTTTCTCTCGGTCTAATTGATGATAGTTCTTCATCGTTCTTTATAATATCAAGAATTGAATCACCTTGAATTGCAACTGAACCTTTAAAAATCTTATGATTCATTCCGTCCACAATCTGGGCATTTTTTAACAGAAAATCACAATTATATTCTTCATTCATATCTACTACTTCACTTCCTATTACTACCTATGGTCTACCACTATTGTTTAAGCAATTCAACCTATATTTTTAAAGAAAACATCATTATTCATCTGACCTAGCTATGTTGAAATTATTATTTACAATCAATCAGTAAGTTTTCCTGATAACTCTTTTATTCTTGAATACTCCACTTCCAATGACTTCTCAAACAATCGAAGTATTTTGTTATAATTACCTCTTTTTAAAGTTAAAGAAAGATCCGCTTTCAATTCATTGTAATTCTCGGAATCTATGACAGTTAATGGATATCCTGCATAGAGTAAATTTCCAGCAAGTATTATAGATGCAAAAATTAATGAGTGCTCTTCAAATGGTTGAATTCTCAATAATTCTCCAAACATGAAACTTGATTTTACAACTCCATTTATATTGGCCCACTCATTTTCACTCTGAACCATCAAAGTTTCCATCTGAACTTTTACCTTATATGTACGATTGTCTTGTGCCCAAGCACCAGCAAAAGGAATTTCAACATCTCTAAATTCAGATTGTTTGTAATCATCTATCCCGTTGAATAGTCTATTCTGTATATTTTTAAATCTTTTCTCACTGAAAAAAGGAATTGGTTTGGATCCATTTCCAGTGATATTACCAAATCCAGTTTCTTTAAAAAATCCCACTATTATTGATTTGGTATTCTTAACAAGACATATCTGTTCAACACTAAGGTTCTCATTTGTTTTATTGCTTAGTATTGCTAAGACATTTTCTTCATCAATTCCTTCTTCGACAAAAAGAGCAGATAAAAATCTATTCAAACTATCATCAAAGTAACGCTGTAAATCTTCTTGTTTTCCATTATAATTATCTATGCCAGTCTTGATTTCATTCAATCTGTCAAAGTTTATTGGTCCTGTTCTTAAATCGAAGTTTTTGATATGACGAATTTTTCGTCCATCACCAGGCTTCTGTGCTGTTATTGGAATGTTCCAAGCCCATCCAGAGCGTACAACTCCATCAACTCGACCTTCACTACAAAGAATTCTGATTCTTCTTTCTGTGATACCCCATTTTTTACTAGCTTCTTTAACACTTATGTAAACCACAACAATACTCCTTATTAGGAATAATAAACCCTTTTATATTATCATACAATAACAAAATGCATTATTTTTATTTATCTTAACACCTTTTTTACAATTTTGTAATTATCCCAACTTATACTATTTCTCATTTTTATTGATTAATTTTCTAAAACCCTTTGATTAATTATCAAACATATCAGATAATAATCTAGGGATAAGCGTTCTGCTTAAAAACATTCTCCATATATTTAGGAGTATTATATTCCATGGATTACTACGATATCGTTATAATTGGTTCAGGACCAGCCGGAATGGGGTGTGCCTTCACCATCATAAAAGAAAAACCTTCACTTAAAATACTTATTCTCGATAAAAATAAGTATTCAACAGGTGGTATGCGAAATGACTGTAAAATGAATTTCACATATCCAATTGGGTTCCCATTAGATTATTGGGAAAAAGATGTTGCAAATTCCTATCTTGAAGAAGTAACAGAATTCTTTCAACCAAATATTCTTGATAAAAAAAATATTGAAAGATATCAAAAAAGAGCAACAAGACTAGGTTGTGAATTGCTCGAGATCAAACAAACCCATCTTGGAACAGATGGTGGACTTCAATTAATCAAAGACCTACTGAAACGTCTTGATGAAAATGGCGTTGAATTAGCACTTGATGAAGAGATGCTAAGCATTGATGCAGAATCTCATGCTATTTCTACAAGCAAACGTTGTTTGAACTATGGGAAGATATTAATTGCACCAGGAAGACAAGGTTTTCAATTTTTGCAGAATGTCATGAAATCATTAGATGTTCCATATATAGATAATATAGTTGATATCGGTGTCAGAGTTGAAACAAAAGTTGATCATTATCCAATTGTAAAGGATTACTATGATCCTAAATTTTATTTCCCTGAAAAAGTTAGAACATTCTGCACAAACAGTGGCCGAGCCCATGTTGTTAAAGAGAAGTATGTAACTTCAAGAGGTGATGATTGGTACAGTGTTAATGGACATGCTTATTCAACTACAAATAAAGAGCAGCAATCTGACCTTGTTAACTTTGCCATACTGAAGACTGTCAAACTTACTGCTCCTCTTGCATCTGGTCAACAATATGCAGAAAATCTTGGGGTCAATGCTTATCAATTGGGAGGAGGAAAACCTCTTATGCAGAGAGTTGGAGACTTCAGGATGGGAAGCAGATCAAAGGAAGCAACATTCAATGAAGATCCTTATAATTTTGAACCTTCTCTAAAAGGATGCTGTCCAAGTGATATATCACTTGCTATGCCTGCTAAAGTTTTGAGAGCTATATGGAAAGCAATGAAAAATCTAGATACAATTGTACCTGGAGTTTTACATCCTTCTACTATAATGTATTACCCTGAAATCAAGTTATATGCCAACAAACCAACTTATCTTGATGACCATTTCAAGGTTGCTGAAGACATATACTTTGCAGGTGATGGAGCTGGTACATCTAGAGGTATCACTGGAGCATGGGCAAGTGGCATAAGAGCTGCTCGCGGTATGATTCAATAAAAACAACATATCTATTGTTCAAGAGGACTGGAGTTAGAACTTCAGTCCTCTCATTCGTTAAGTCTTAATGAAATGATTAAAATTTATAACTTGCAAAATATCATTTATTAAAAGATAATATAAATCATTAAGATTAAAGGAATATCAATGAACAAGTTCTTCAATTTTCAAAGAAAACATCGAGCAATATTTTTAACAGTGTTATTTATAATTACTGCTTTCTTTCTATACAAAACAATGTCTCTTACAATCAATGCAGACTTCAGCAGTCTGTTCAATCAAACAGAGCCAATCACTTATTATGGTGGAGGCGATTTCAATGAAGATGAATTCAATGCTATTTTAAACGAGTATAGCAACCTACAGAAGGTAAATCCAAGTGATTATGCTGATATTCCCATCCCTAAAGGATTTGGAGAAAATGCCGATTATAATTATCCTTCTATAACAGAGAACCAAGAGGACATGAAAACCAGTTCAGGTTTGCTTCTATTGATCAGCAGTGATAATTTCTTCACACCTGTCTTTTTAAATACTTTAGATATCTGTCTTACTAATTTAAACAATCTCAGTGAAGTTCAGAATACAGCTTCTGTTTTCAATTATTTCACCATAGAGAAGAAAGGAACAAGATTATCTATTGTTCCTTTCAGTCCAAATATAAAGGGAGAGAAATGGACTGATGAGATGGTTGATACACTCAGAACCAGGCTTTCTGAAGATCCTACAGCTACTGGATATATGGTCAGCAGAGATTTAAAATCAGTTATTTTCAATTTAAGAATTGGTAATCTAAGTGAAAGTAAAATCTATGACCTTCTAGATACTCTCAAACCATTGGAAGATCTTGGGGCCACTTTTGCTATAACTGGTGCCCTTCCTATAACTTATAGGATTACATACTACTTAACTCATGATTTGATGCTTCTTCTATCTCTATGCTTGATTGTGATACTTATAGTTTTCTATCTTTCTTTTAGAGCGAAAAGATCTATGATTCTTCCTTTTGCGCTATCAATTATAGCAATAATATGGACATTCGGTACCATGGTAATTTTGGGCTATCAAATAACACTGATAAACATTGTTACCCCGTGTATGGTATTAACTCTGGGATCCAGTTACTCGGTTCATATGCTTTCACAATATTATGCAGATTACACAGATGGAAAAAGAAAGGACCTTCCTTTTATATCAGGAACTAAAATTTCAAAAACTATTTTATTTGCAGCATTAACAACAATAGCTGGTTTCTTAAGTCTTTTGATAAGTGAGATACAGGGGCTAAAGGAATTTGGACTCTCTGTTTCAATTGGAATTGTGTACTGTGCAATACTTGCTTTGACATTTATTCCAATAATGCTTTCTTTCACAAGAGAACCTAGAGCCAAACAAGCAAAGGTCGTAAATGAAGGATTGCTAACAAAGTTTATTCACAAAGTTTCATATGGAGTGCTCAATCATTATATTATATTCTCTCTTTTATTTGTAATTGTATTATTTGGATTTCTGTATACAAAAAATAAGGTATCTGTTGATACAAACTATATGTCATACTTCCCTGATACTGATAGGATCACAAGTGATACCAAGAACATCTCTAAAGCACTTGGTGGTGACATGCCTTATCAATTGGTAATAGAAGCTCCCGAGGGAAGTGACAAATATTTCTTAAATCCTGAAAATTTAAAGAAGGTCTATGATTTTGAGCAGGCTGTTAATGAAAGTCCTGATGTTCTTCAAGATATCAGCTTTCCTTCATATGTGGCTCACCTAAATTCCCTTTATGATGGGATGGATCAAATTCCAGAAAAACCAGCACTTATAAATGTATTCAGCAGAGTTATGGAGGTTTTAAAACCAAAGAGTCCTGGTTTACTTGGTAATACCATCAGTGATGATGCAAACACATTGAAAATTTATCTTCAATGTTATGATAATGAAAATGCAGATATAACAACTGTGGCTACTTCTGCTAAATTAGAGCAGCTGATGGCTGCAGCCAGACCATTGCTTCCAGAAGATGTTTCTATTACATATAAAGGAACCAATCCAGAGGCTTT
>JALNVT010000007.1 GCA_023231265.1 Sphaerochaetaceae bacterium | reverse complement strand
TCAAATCGTAGTTTGTTATACCAATGTTATTGCTGATTGACTTTTCAAGCATCAATCCTTCTTCTTTTCTATCTTCTGTTATATATCCAATTCCTGCATTTTTAGCTTCGCCTGGTCCATAATGCTTTGTATTGATCTGCTTTCCTTCAAGTATTATCTCTCCACTATCAGCTTTAAAACTACCAAATACAGTCTTCATTATCTCAGTACGACCAGCTCCCATAAGACCTGCAACACCAAGAACTTCACCTGCATGGACAGAGAATGAAACATCTTCAAACAATCCATGTTTACTTAGGTTCTTTACTTCAAGCATGGTCTTTCCAATTGGAACAATTTCCTTTTGGAACATGTTACCTAAATCACGACCAATCATCATTTTTATCAACTCATCATTGTTGGTATCACAGATTTTTTCTGTACCGATATAACGACCATCACGAAGAACTGTGACCCTATCACAAAGTTTGAAGATCTCTTCCATTCTATGAGAGATATAGATAAATGATACTCCTTGTGATTTCAACATTCGAACAATTGAAAAGAGTTTATCAACTTCTTTATCTGTCAAGGCAGATGTTGGTTCGTCCAAAATTATAACTTCAGTATTTACCAAAAGAGCTTTTGCT
Organism: Sphaerochaetaceae bacterium; assembly: GCA_023231265.1. GTDB lineage: Bacteria > Spirochaetota > Spirochaetia > Sphaerochaetales > Sphaerochaetaceae > Pleomorphochaeta. Next base: position 27,829 of record JALNVT010000007.1, on the reverse strand, counting down.
ATCTCAACAAGTTGCTGCTGGCCAACTGATAGATTACCAAGATTTTCATTAGGATTTATATCCAATCCCAAACGATTCAAAACCTCTTTGGTCTTATCAAACATTGCCTTTTTATCAACAACACCAAATTTCTTTGTAATCTCTCTTCCTAGAAAAAGATTCTCTTCAACACTCATATCAAGAACACTGTTCAGTTCTTGATAAACAAAAACTATTCCATTTTTTTCTGCTTCTGTAGGATGTTTGTAGGAGACCTCTTTTCCGTTGATTAAAATCTTACCTGAATTTTTAGGATGAACCCCTGTTAAGATTTTCATCAATGTAGATTTACCAGCACCATTCTCACCCATCAATGCATGTATCTCACCATCTTTGAGTTCAAAGTTGGCTCCGTACAAAACTTGATTTGTTCCAAATGATTTTGAGATGTCACTCATTTCTATCGTCATTTACGTTACCCCAATCCTTTTAAAATATACACGCCGATTGAAGAATTATATTAGCATATGGAGTCATCTCACCTGTTCTGATAACAGCCTTACATTTATTGAGATTTTCCTTTAATTCATCATGTGGCATAAAAGTACAAGGAACATCTCCAAGTCTTTTATCTATTTCTTTTAAGATCTGTGGATTATTTTCTTCAATTTCTTTCGCAAGAAAAATCTTTTCAGCTTTATAATCACTCAAAACAGCATCTAGAACCTGCAAAAACGAAGGAAGATTCTTTGAAACTGAAAGATCAATCAGTTCAACAGATTCAGGACAAGGTAGTCCACAATCACCTATGCAGATAAGATCTGTATGTCTCATATATGATAAAACTCTTGAAACATCACTGTTTAATATTCCATTAACCTTCATTATATTACCCCCAATACATATAAGTAAACGTTTACGTAAACGTTTAACATAAGTAACAGTAACCTCCATTTTTGTATATGTCAAGTTTTTTATTATAAAATTCTCCAAGCGCATCTCTGAAAGAATTAACAATAATTATAACTAAAAATTCGTTAAGTGTTTACTTTTTTCTGCAGGAGTCTCTCTCCACAAGGATTGGATCAAGAACAATTTGAGATATATTGAGATCTGTCTTTTCAACTTTATTGAGTATCAAATCTGTAGCTTTCTGAGCAAGTTCATTCAAAGGTTGAGCTATTGTTGTCAATTTAGGAGTTGTTATTCTTGCCAATTGAACATCATCAAAACCAATCACTGAAACATCTTTTGGAACTTCCATCTTCAAGCTTTTGAGGCCATCAATGAAACCAAGAGCCATCATATCGTTTGTTGCAAAAACGGCTTCCGGACGATCTTTTAAATTCATATAATCAGATACTGATTTGTTACCACCAGCAAAGTGGAAGTCGCCATGACTTATATAATCTTCATTAATTTCTATTCCAGATTCCTTTAAAGCTTTTCTGTAGCCTTCTATTCTCTGATTGCTTGAAGAAATAAATGTAGGTCCACCTATGCAGGCAATTTTGGTATATCCAAGTGATATGAGATATTTTGTTGCATCATATCCGCCCTTCTCATTGTTTACTATGATGTTATCAACACCTTTATGATTCACTGTTCTATCAGCAATAACTACAGGAATTGATGCTTCTGTCAATTTGTTTATATCATCATCACTGTTATCAGATGAAATCATTATGACACCATCAACCATCTTCGATATCAACATATCACAATATGATGATTGCTGTTTTATATCATTATCCGTATTGCAGAGAATGATATTGTAACCTTTAGCAAAGCAACATCTGTCTATTGCTCTTGAAATCTCAGAGAAGAAGGTGTTGGTACAATCAGGGACAATGACCCCAATAGTTTTCATTGATCCACCTTTCAAACCACGTGCCATCATATTGGGCTTGTAATTAAGCTCTTTCATTGCTTCTTTTACTTTTTTCTGTAGTTCATCACTGACAAAACGTGTCCCATTTATAACATGAGATACGGTTGCTGTTGATGTTCCAGCCATCTTGGCTACATCATGTATTGTAATCATGAATGTTATATTAACTCAGTTTTTCAGATATCGCAACACAAAAGTAAACGTTTAACACAATATTGCAGAGGCATCAAATCAATGCCTCTAAATCCAACTTTAATTAAATTGTTAAGTTATTGTACCACTTACCACTCTTAACACGATGAACACCAAATAAGAATTTTGTGATCTCTTCACATCCAACTAAGAAGTACAGCTGAGGCAATCCTAAATTTAGATACATTGCACCTATGAATGCAAGAGGAACTCCGACAAGCCAAACACTTCCCATCTCAAGGTACATTGAATACTTTGTATCACCACCAGATCTCAAGATACCAACAATACTGTTGTTGTTGAAAGATTTGATTGGACACAAGAATGCTATTACAAACATACACTGAATTGAGATGAGTATTACACTTTCTGAAAGATTGAACAGCGTCAAGAATTTAGGTGAGAAGAATGCAATGAGAATTCCTACAATCACACCCACAATTATTGCTAGATAGGATGAAAGTTTTGAATAGAGCCTTGCTTCTTTTTCATCTCCCTCACCTATTTTGTTCCCAATTAATATTGCAGTAGCATTTGCAAATCCCTGCATCACAACAAAGAATATATTGTTTATAGATTCTATGACCTGAACAGCTGCCAATGCATTTGTTCCAATTTTTGAATAAGCTATTTTATAGCACACCATTCCCAGTGACCAGAAAACTTCATTGAAGATTACAGGAGCACATGTCTTGAAAAATTTCTTTGTAAATTCCTTTTCAAAATGAAAGGCTATTTTAAAGTTGATTTTCAAAGGACAGTTCTTTCTTGTGTTTGTGATTATCAAATAACATACCAACTCTACAAAACGAGAGATTGCAGTTGATAGTGCTGCACCAGTTACTCCAAGTTCAGGGAATATTCCTATTCCAAATATCAAAAGATAGTTACCAATTACATTAAGTAAGGATGTTCCCAACGATATAAATAATGGAGTTTTGGCATCTCCTGTGGAACGGAAAGAAATTGCCCATATGAAGGAAATAGCAGTAAATATGTACGATACACCTACACATTTGAGGTAGTTATTGCCTTCTTGAACCACTTTTGCATCTGTGCTGAAAAGATTCATCAGGACAGTAGGATTCAATGTTGAAATAACAGCAACAATGAAAGCCATCAAAACTGAGATACTCATTCCAAGTCCAATTACTTTCTGAATTCCAACTTTATCCTTTGATCCCCAGTACTGAGCAATAAAAATAGCAGAACCAGAAGAAACTCCAAAAAGAAATAGAATCACTAGGAAAAACACCTGAGATGCAACACCTACGGCTGCTATGCTTGCTTCACCTAACTGACCAACCATCAGAGTATCCACTAAGGTTGCAATATTAGAAAGAAGATTTTGGAGCATTATAGGAGTTCCAAGTGCAATTGCACTTTTGGTGAATCTCTTATATTCGATTTTATTAAGTTCCGTCATTTTTGAAAATTTCCTTTTTTAATCATCCCATATTTATCCCCATTATGTATAATAAAAATGGAAAAAGGAAGAGATGATTTACAAAATATGATATGTATTTCTACAACTTTTTTTTAAACAAATAATATAAATTATTCGAATTTTACTTATTGAAGATAAAACTGATTGAATAGGAATTTAGATGATAATTATGTTAATTCCTAAATAATAAAATGGATATTCTACAATATAAGAATTCTTCCATTTCTTTTGATTAGCTTTTTTACTATATTGTATTTACAATAAAAACATAAAACATACAAGGACCAATATATGAAAGATAAAGAATGGGATGAATTATTTAAGAGAATGAGCAACAAATTGAATGAATTAGGAAGGCCTCTTCCTTCTGTTTCATTGATTGCAGAAGAAACAAATAATGATCCTTTTATGGTCTTGATTTCAACTCTTCTGTCTTTGAGGACTAAAGACAAAGTCACTCTTGAAGCAAGTCACAGACTTTTTGAATTGGGAAGGACTCCTTATCAGATGCTAGAACTTACACCAGAGCAGATAGAAAAAGCTATCTACCCAAGTTGTTTCTTCAGAAGAAAGACAGAGAATATAAAGAAGATATCTCAGATACTTATTGAAAGGTATGATGGTAGTGTTCCAAACTCTCAAGAGAAACTTATGGAATTACCAGGCATAGGAATCAAAACTGCAAATCTAACTTTGAACCTCGGTTTTCAAGTTGATGCCATATGTGTTGACTGCCATGTACATCAAATTGCAAACAGGATGGGTTGGATTAAAACAGTCACTCCAGAAGAAACAGAAGTTGCATTGCAGTCAGTTATGCCAAAACGTTTTTGGATACCTTTAAACGAGCTCCTCGTGTCTTACGGACAGACTGTATGCACAAGTGTGAGTCCAAAATGCAGTCTATGCAGTGAAAAAGATAGATGTCCAAAAGTTGGAGTCGAAAGCAAGCGTTAATGTCTCTGCTTGTTTTTATATTTATTCCTTCTTTTTTTCTTTTCATCATTGATCTGTTTGAGTCTTTCTTTTTCTTTCTTGAGCTCATTCAATTCTTTGATCCTCTGCTCATCCATCTGGGTTGGCATCAATTTTTCAACCCAAGTATTTTTCTGTCCCTTGGCTTTTTCATAGAAATATCCATAAACGGAAAATACAACAGCACCAATAAAATTAACAAAGAGATCCTTCATGGTATCAATCAAACCAATATCAAGATATCCATCAATCTTAAGAGGTACACCATCAATTACTACATGATGAATGTTGTTGATTGATGTTATTGCTCCTCCAGGTAACAGTGCAACGCTATTTATGGTGTGTATTATTGTATCCTTCTGCATATCTTTGCCCCAGAACATGTCCTGGGAAAATTCAAAGAATTCCCATAGAATACCAACTGTCATTGAAAAGCAGAAGGCGCACAGTACCAAATAGAATGGAGATAATTTAAATTCAATTTTTTCTGTATCATTCAATAGATCAAAAAGAGAGAGACCTATGGCCCCACATAAAAACCCATTGGTTGTATGAAGTATTGTATCCCATCCCGTAATATAAACATAAAACTCAGCAATCTCTCCCAAAATAAATGCTGCAAATATAAATACCAGAACAATAATTTCTAGAGTACTGGGGATTGTTATGTGCAGATGTTTTTCTATTATTGTGGGTAAGGAGAACTGTATCAGAGCAAGTATACACAGAAGGGTGTTCTCATATTTTTTATTCAAAATAGAAGAAATCAAAACTAAGATGATCAGGGCTCTTAAAACAATATAAGTAACTGTTGCACCCTGATGTTCAATAAATTCATCTCTAAAAGAAGTTGTAATTTTATTCTTGACTCGATTCTTACGATTACTTAAGTTCTTTCTTTTTTTATTCATTTAACTACCTATATCTAATATACTTTTTTAATACATGGACAGAGTATATCATAAAATAAAGAAAAAATTATCAATCTATGAGGTCTCCACCTTCATTTAATTGGCTCAACGAAGTGCTTCCATAATGAGGAATTGCTCCAAGGCTGCCCTCTCTGTATCTTTTCTCAATCAAGATTCTCTTATGCAGTTTGAACTGCTGTACGTTTCTGTAGGTTGAACTTCCATCTTTTTGTTTTTCACATAGATACATCATATCCCGTCTCATATATTCTTTATCCATCAAACTAATATCATTTGTTGTGATTATAAGCTGAGATTTTGTTGAATTGGCAAGATATATCTTGATGAACTCTGAAACAAGTGCAGAATGAAGAGATGTATCAAATTCATCAATTGACATGAAAATTCCTCTGTTAACAAGTTGATACATTATACTTTCAAGACCAAAGAATCTCATTGTCCCATTGGATTCCATTGATGATGAGAAAGTGAACTTTCCGTAATCATTCGAATGTTCAAATACAATTTTTTTTATTTCCTCACGTTTTTTTGTATTGGTGCCATCAAGGAGATCAACATCATCAATTTGAAAATCTGCCTTCTTTAGAAGTGTGGAATAGAAATTCTGGCTCTCTTTATCCTCTTCCATATGTTTCAAACTTCTTTTTATTATATTGGTGGCTGGTTTTATTCCTGCGACCAGATTCTCATTGAAATATTTATAGACCTTATCAAATTCTTCAGAATTGACATTTGATCTATCATATGAGGACAAAACGGTGTTGTTGTTGGTGGTATTTCCGGTAAGAATGAGTTTGCCACTCATACTGAAGTTGCACCTAGGTGAGAAAATTAAGCTCGATATTTTTTTATGCTCATCATAGTGTCGCTCGAAAATAATTGCCTTTCTTCCTTCAGGTTTGAAAGAGAGCTCCTCTTTGTAAATGATGTTATTATCAAGAGAGATGTAATAATGATAAAGAATTTTATCTATATAAAAATTTAAAGTGAATTTCCCTGGGGATTTTTTAATTCCTTCGTCAAATAGAAATGGAACAAATCCTGTCTGTTCTCTTTTTGATACATGAAAATGAAGTTGAATACTTCTGATGAAATCAATTGCATCCAGAACAGTTGATTTACCTGAGGCGTTGTAACCATATAGAACAATAAATTTTAAAAGTTTATCATTCTTGGAAGCATCCATCAGTACATAATCTTCGATTCCATAGTTAACTTTTTTATTAGGTTCAAAACTTATAGACTGTTTTGTTTTTATAGAGCGAAAGTTTTCTACACTAAAATCACGAATCACAAATTATAACCCCTTTTTTATATCTTTAACTAACTATAGTATCGAAGTTTTCCTTTTGTCAAACTATAGTTTCTAAATAACATATAACTAAAAATCTAAATTTTGCATCAAAAATAGAATTCTTCTAAATATGAGGAAATAAAAGAAGTCACCAGTGATGTGGTGACCTCTATAAATAATTACTTTAATAAGATGTAATATAGAATGGCTAATATGATAAATAACACAATTGCTATTATAGCCCGAATTATTCTGCGTCGTCTTTTCAGACGTCTACCAACGCTAGTTTGATTCTTAACTTTTTCTTTTTCAGTTAATATTTCAAATAATTCTTCTCGTTTTTTTTCTATTTTAACTTCGTTTTCTTTTTCTTTCTTATCTTCTAATACTTTTTTAAGAGTTTCCTCTTCTTTCAAATCATAGTAACAGGAGGAACAGATTACAAATCCTTCACATTCCTCTAATTTATCGTAGTAACTGTCCAAACAACGAGGACATACATAAAGACGCAGCAGTGTTCCGCCTTCAATCAATTTACAAGCAATAACCTTTCGCTTAATATCTTCATCAATAAAATGTCTTTTAAACAATCTATCAAAAAAAGAGTAATGAGGTATTTCAATATTCTTATTGAGTTTTTCCTGAAGGAGAACCACCCTCTCACTCAATTCTCGATCCTGAGTGATCAGGAGAATATCTTTCTGTTTCCCTCTCTTTCTAAATAATGATATCAAATGGTCATCAGCAATACCGATGCTACCCGTATCTACAATCTTTACAAGACCTTTTTTTGCCAGCGCTCTAATCAATATAGGTCTGACCTGGGCCCTAAGTCTAACATCCCTGTCTTTCTCACTGTTATTTTTAAGTCCATGAAGTTCTTCCATGGTCTTTTCCAGTATCACCAACTTCTTTCTACGTCGTCTGAGTACCGGTTCAACATTAGCTATAAAAGACATAAACCAATCTTCGTGTATCAAAGGAGCTGTATCTACATAGACTTCATCAAATCCTTTTAATTGGTTGTCCAATTCCTGTTTAAAGACCTCATCTTCTATTACATATGGTTTTAAAATTCCATACTTGCAGCAGACCAACTCTTTGTACAATGCTAAATCACTCATATCAAGTTTATCGTGGAAGGATATACCCATACTTCTTAAAGCTTGAGTTATCTTTTGTTCTGGCAAGCAAAGCTCTGATGAAATTTGATTAACTACATCGTCGCTTTGGGCCACTCGTCTTCTTGGATTTCTTGCAAAGTAATTACTTCTGTTAAATCTCGACATTATTTTTTCTTATTTTTCTTCTCTATAATAGATTCTCTAATCTGTTCTTCTGTGAGTGCTTTTGCTGCTTCTTCATCACTTTGTGCTGCCTCATCTAAAATTTTGATATTTACCTTACCTTGTTTTAAATAGTAACCGTAACGGCCATGATATAATTTAACATTACCGCCCTCGATCTCACCAAAGTCTTTCAAAGCTCCTTTTGATGCAGATCTGCCACCAGCTGTTTTGTTCTTTGCACTTTTTAAAAGCTCGATAGCTTCTTCTCTAGTTACAGAGAATAATTGAGCATCATGGTCTCGTCTGTTAAGATTGGCATTCACACCATTGCAATTAACAAAAGGGCCGTATTTACCTTTCGTAGCAACAATAGGATTACCATCTTCATCTTCTCCAAGCTCTCTTGGAAGTGATAGATACTTCATAGCATTCTCAAACACTTTTGCTTCATCAGTTTTCTGCATCCATGAAGGAACACTAGATCTTTTTGGCTTGTTCTTATTATCATGTCCAACCTGCCAGTAAGGGCCAAAACGACCTTCACATAGAAGTACATCCTGTCCATCAGTAAACTGACCCAGAACTTCAGGTTCGACTTTTGTTTTTCCTGCCTTAATTAATGCTTTTACTTCTTCATCAGTTATTGTTCCTGGAAGTAATTCTTTAGGTAGGTTCAAGAACTCTCTTTTACCATCTTCTTTTTCTTTTCCAAGTACATATGGGCCAAAAGGTCCAATCATAATTGGATTTGCAGGATCAATTTGAGGCAATTTCAATGTTTTTGCTTCTTGCTTGTTGTCTTCTTTTTTCTGTTTCTCACAACGGATCTTCAATCCATTGTCTCCTAGATAAAATTCTTCTAACAAATCAAGCTTGTCCTTTTTCTTCTTAGCTACTTCATCCAGTTGAGTTTCAAGTCTTCTTGTAAAATCATAATCAACATAACGAGGGAAAGCTTCAATTAAGTAGTTACATACAGCAAACCCAACAAATGTTGGAACAAGTGCATTTCCTTCTTTTATCAAATATTTACGATTCAATAATGTATCGATGATAGATGCATATGTTGATGGACGACCGATACCTTTTTCTTCAAGATCATGAATCAATGAAGCTTCAGTAAATCTTGCAGGAGCTTTGGTTTCGTGTTTGACCTTATTCAATTCAATTAAATCAAGTTCCATTCCAACATTTAAAGTTGGAAGAAGAGTCTCTTTGTCATCAAGTGCTGCTTCAGGATCATCTTTACCTTCTACATAAGCTCTAAGATAACCAGGGAATACAATCTGTGTTCCACTTGCTTGGAACAGTGCATCACCACATTCAATCTTCACTGTAGTTGTTTTCTTTTTAGCATCTGCCATCTGAGAAGCAATGGTTCTTGACCAAATCAAATTATACAGTTGAAGTTCTCTACCAGTTAAATTTGTTTCACTTGGTGTTTTAAAGAACTCACCTGCAGGTCTAATTGCTTCATGAGCTTCCTGAGCTTCTGAATTATCTGTTTTAAATTGTCTTGGAGTATTAGATAGATATTCCTTTCCAAATAGATCCTCAACAGTAGTTCTAGCTCCATTGATACCTTCAGTACTCAATAAAGTACTATCAGTTCTCATGTAAGTAATAAGTCCATTCTCATATAACTTTTGAGCCACTCTCATGGTCTCTTTAGAGCTGAAGTGCAATTTCTTGATTGCTTCCTGCTGCAAAGTAGATGTGATGAAAGGTGCACTTGGACGACTTGTTACAGGACGTGAGATGATATCATCAACTTTAAATGGGTTGTTCTTCAATGAATCTAACAATTCAGTTATGCCATTATCATCTAAAAGAAGTTGATTGGCTTTTTTCTTATATATACCTGTTACAGAATCAAAGTCTTTGCTTCCTGCAATGCTCTTACCTTGATATCTAATAAGTTTTGCATCAAAATTTGTTTTTTCTACACCAGTATTTAAAGAAGCTTTAGCATCAAAATAATTACTTTTATTGAATTCAATTCGTTGCTTCTCTCTTTCAACTGTCAACATGAGACCAGGAGATTGAACACGTCCAGCCGATAATTTTCTTGAAGACAATTTCTCACCTACAAGAGTTGATACATCATAACCGAACAATCGATCTACAATACGTCGAGCCTCTTGGGCATCAACCATTGCATAATCCAAATCTTTTCCACTTTCAAGTCCCTTCAAAATTGCTTTTTTGGTAATTTCGTGGAACACCATTCTCTTGTATTCTACTTTTGGCTTCAAAACTTGAAGTAGATGCCAGGATATACTTTCACCTTCTCTATCTTCATCAGTTGCCAATAATAAATAATCTGTTTTTTTAAGTTCGTCTTTTAGCTTTTTAACAAGAGCTTTCTTTTCAGATGGAATAATATAATGAGGTTTGAATTTATGTTCCACGTCCACTGCTGTCTTAGCTTTGTCTAAGTCTCTGATGTGACCATTACTCGCAATAACAGTACAATTTGGTGGTAAAAACTTCTTTATAGTTTTTGCCTTGGTAGGTGACTCAACTATAATAAGTACATTTTTATCCCCTAAGTTTTCCATGAAAATCCTCCAAAAAATGAACAGCAAAAGCTGCTTATTTACTATATGTTATAAAAAGCGTATAGACTTTTGTCAACGCTAAGCGCTTTCATTCAATTCTTTAGCGAACTCTTTGACTGCGCTTTATAGATGAAATAAGTACCACGCAAGTGATAAATACTCAATAGCATGCAACTACAATATATAGCATAAAATAGCATCAGTGCATTAAAAATCGTATTAAATTTGCATACAATTCTAATTTTATACTCTAAAATCAAAATAAAACTCAATAAAAAACACAATTCAACATAATTTAACTAGAACATTACAATATTGTCCTATAAAATCATTTTTTTTTCAAATTGTTGTTTTTTCCAATAATTCTGCACCTTTTTGATAATTATATTTAACCTTTATCTTACTTTATTGTTATATATATTATAAGGTGTCATCAAAAGGTAAAGAAATCAATGCATCATGCTATTGAACCCTTTTTTTATTTCTTGTAATGTTTTACTAAAATTAAATTCTAAGTTAAGGAGCTTCCTTTGAAAAGCAAATATATTATAATGGCAACAGCTATTGTTGCGCTGACTTTTTCATCCTGTGTGGTTACAGAAGATTTAAATATTGATGATAATAATGGTGGCACTTCTGCCTCACAAATTCAAGTTGAAGATTTTTTTGTAGACGTATTGGCTGATTTCTCCGATTTCTCCACAAGCGATAGCACAAAACCTATCATGGACCAATCAATGGAAGCTTTTGAAAAGCAACTCAATTCTGCATCCACAACATCCAATGTTGATCTTGTCAAAACAGGTGAAAATGCATACACAATTACATTTGACTACAGCAGTTTGAAGACTTTATTAGCTGACCTTGGAGCAAAAAGCAACCAGACAGTCCTAACTCTCAATGACAAAACATTAAATTTCTATCTTGATTTAGGAAACTATGAAGATTTAACACAGGCAATACCTTTCTTATCAGATCCAAACTTTGAACCGTTTGGTCCAACATACAACGAAGGACTATCTGAAGCAGATTATTATGATATGATTTCTTTCATGCTTGGTGAGGAAGGCCCTGGTGCTATTGCTAAATCTGTAATTACATTGCGCTTTGTAACTCCAGAACCAATTGTTTCTTATAAAGGTGGAAAGAAGATTTCATCAACTGAATTTGAATACAGCTTCCCTCTTATTGATTTCTTATTGCTAGCAGATCCTCTTTCATTCGAGTTGACCTGGTAAGCATATCAAACAAAGCAACAGACAGCACCTGAATCTTAGGTGCTGTTTTTATTAACTCAAACAAACTAGATAAAAAAAGGATATCAAATCAATGATACCCCTTTTATAATTAAAAACTTATATTATACGTTGAATCTGAAGTGCATGATGTCACCATCATTTACTACATATTCTTTTCCTTCCATTCTAAGTTTTCCCTTTTCTTTAACTTTCTGTTCTGTACCAAATTCAAAAAGGTCTTTGCAGTTGTATACTTCTGCTTTGATGAAACCTTTTTCAAAATCTGTATGAATAACACCAGCTGCTTGAGGAGCTTTGAAGCCTGCTTTAAATGTCCAAGCTCTGTCTTCATCTGAACCAGCAGTGAAGAATGTTCTCATGCCTAAAATATGATAAGCAGATCTAATCAATAGATTCAATCCAGATTCTTCCAAGCCCAAAGCTTCAAGGAATTCTTTTTTGTCTTCTTCAGTATCCATTTCAGCTATTTCAGCTTCAATTTTACCACAGATAACAACAACTTCAGCATTCTCTGCTGCAGCTATCTCTCTTACCTGTTTTACATAATCATTGTCTTCAGTTACATGATCTTCATCAACATTGCATACATAGATAACTGGTTTGAGAGTAATTAAATGCAAGTCATTGATGGCCTCTAATTCTTCTTCAGTTAATTCTACAGTTCTTGCAAGTTTGCCTTCTTCAAGTACTGCTTTTAATTTATCAAGAACAGGAAGTGCAACTTCATTAATTTTCTTCTGATCTTTATTGATTCTTCCCATTTTTGCCATCTTGTCGTAACGTTTTGTTACTGTATCAAGATCTGAAAATGCCAATTCCATATTGATTGTTGTGATATCATCCAGTGGATCGATTTTATTGTTTACATGAATGATATCGCCATTTTCAAAACAACGAACAACATGTGCTAAAACACCAACTTCTCTAATTGAAGCTAAAAATCTATTTCCTAACCCTTCACCTTTTGAAGCACCTGCTACCAAACCTGCAATATCTACAAATTCAAAAGTAGCTGGGATAACTTTCTCTGTTGGGATCAGTTCTACAATTTTATCTAGACGAGCATCTGGAACGTTTACCATACCAACATTTGGGTCGATTGTACAAAATGGATAGTTTGCTGCTTCTGCTGGTGCAGAAGTTAAAGCTGAAAATATAGTTGATTTACCAACATTCGGTAGGCCTACAATGCCACAATTTAAACTCATTAAAAATACCTCTCAAACAGAAATATACTGCAAAAGAAATATACCACAGATTGACAAGTTGTTAAACCATAGATAATCTTTAACTTGTGAAAAACGATAATAACTTCCTAGAGGGAATAGAAATTGATGAATACAGCTGCAGCGTAAAAGCACAGCGTGCATTTTTAGTAATTATTTTAGAAAAAACAGATGATGAAGAGTCATCAATCAACCGTGTTGAAGAGTTAACTTCTCTTTCTGATACCATGGGTGTTGATGTTGTTGATTCTATAATAATCAAAATAAGAAAAGAAAGCAGTTCTACTTTAATCGGTTCTGGAAAAGTAGAGGAACTGAAAGAGATTGCTGATGAAAAAGAAATAGATATGTTCATTTTCGATAATGATCTCTCTCCAAGAATCCAAAGAAATCTTGAAACAGAGCTTGATATCTGCGTTATTGATAGAACGGAGGTTATTCTTCAAATATTTGCAGATAGAGCAGCTACCAGAGAGGCTTCACTTCAAGTAGAGCTTGCTAGACTTGAATACTCTCTTCCTCGTCTTACCCGTAAATGGACCAATTTATCTCGACAGAGAGGTGGTGCAAAAGGTAACAAAGGTGGTGGTGAGAAACAGTTGGAGCTTGATCGTCGTCTTGTTCAAAGTAAAATAACTACGACAAAAAATGATTTAGAGACTGTTAAGAAGATAAGAGATAACCAAAGAAAGAACAGATTGGAGCAAAATATTCCAAGTGTTGCCATAATTGGTTACACAAACAGTGGTAAGAGTTCTCTATTGAAGAAACTTTCAAACAGTGATATTTATGTTCAGAACCAATTATTTGCGACACTTGATACAACAAGTAAGAAAATTAAGATGCCTTCCGGTAGAGAGATGATCATAACAGATACTGTTGGATTTGTTTCAAATCTTCCTCATACTTTAATTGATGCCTTCAAATCAACTCTTGAAGAAGCAAAATGGGCAGATGTTATCTTAATTATTTGTGATGCCTCACACAGTGACTTAGAAAAATGTTATAAGACAACAATAAGTACTTTAAAAGAATTGGACTGTCAGGACAAACCAACAGTCATTGCATTGAATAAGATGGATAACCCACTGGATATGTTCCAAGAAGGCAGAATGAAAAATCTTGTTCAGGGTCCATTTGTTCCAATAAGTGTTAAAGAAAATCAAAATCTTGATGTATTGTTGAGTGCTATTGAAGATAAGTATTATGAAAATACTAATGAGGTAGATTTTGAGTTTCCAATAGATAGACACGATCTTGTTGCCTACCTAATAAGAAATGGAATTATTGAGAGCATAGATTATCTTGAGGATAAGATAGTTGTAAAAAGCAAAATAGAACCAGTTTTTATGGGTAAGGTAAAAGATTTTGCCACAAACTACAAAGAAATAAATAAAGTTAGAAAATGGAAGAATAATTCTATTTAAATCTTTAAATAAAAATGAGGGTAAGGTTATCAAACTTCCCTCATTTTTTTATCTCTCAAATTCTTTTATTTTTAAAACATCTATATTTAGAGATTTATAGTTTGTTGTTTCTTATTTGCTTCTGAATATGTCTGTAATAGAAAAAGGTCAATGTTAATTGGAATATAGTTCCAGTTGGTGTACCAAGTCCAATCAAAAATATAGAAGTTGGTGTCACTAAGGATAGCAGATAGGATAGAGGGATTCTGAATAGAATGGCTCCAAGAGTTCCAGATATCAGAGTGAATTTAGTTTTACCATAACCATTGAAGTATCCAATGGTAGGAAAAAGAAATGCTGTAAAAATAATATCAAAACAATATGCCTTTAGATACTCAAAAGCTGGTGGTAATACATTTGGGTCTTTGGTGAAAAATGAAAGTAAGAATGGGCCTTCAAACAAAGCAATAAACATTGAAATGAATGCAAATACCAAAGATATCATTATTGTTATTTTCATTCCTTCAGAAGCTCTTTTGTGCTGTTTGGCTCCAACATTCTGAGCTACAAAACTTGCAATCGATTGAGAAAAGGCTAATGGAATGAGCATCAAAAAGCTGATCAATCTTTCTGTTACCCCAACTCCAGCAGAGCTATAAACTCCCAATCTATTGACTACTGCAAGCACAAATGTAAATGATAAAGAAACCAGAAAAGCATTGATAGCAACTGGAGATCCAAGATTCAGAGTTTCCTTGGTATACTTCTTACTGTAGGAAATATCTTTAAATTTTAAAGTGAAGATCTGTTCATGTCTCATTATTATAAACAGAGAGAATAAAACGGCAATTGCTTGTGCTATTACAGTAGCAACAGCTGCACCATATGCTCCCATATCGTATATATGGACCAATATGTAATCGAGTATGATATTTATAACAGTTGCTATTATTACAGCTATCAGAGGTGTTGTGGAATCTCCCAAACCTCTAAAGATTGATCCCAGTACATTATATGATACCAAAAATATGGAACCATAAGCCAATACTCTTATATATTGCGATGTTTTGGCAAACGATTCATCTGGAGCATTTAGCATTGATGTGAAGAAATCCCCATTCAAGCCAATTAAGAAAGTTAGAGCAATTGCAATTATAAAGAATAAGAAGATACCGGCACCTATTACCTCACCTAAATCTTCAGATTTTTTTGCACCTATTTTCTGGCCAATTATTATGGTTGTTCCCATAGATATTCCTGCAATTAGATTTATAAATACAGAAATAAACTGAAAACCTATGCTTACTGCCGATACATCTGCAGATGTAGCAAAATTACCTACAATGAGTAAATCAACGGCTCCATATAGCATCTGCAAAAACAGTGCTAATAATATTGGCATTGTAAATCTAATTAACTTTTTGGCGATACTGCCCTCTACAAAATTATAATTCAAAATGAATCTCCCATAGATAGAAAAGACTAGTAAAAAAGAATAATTAAAGCAATGGAAATAAATAAAAAAACACATTCAAAAGGGCAATAAATAAGGAACGGTCTCCCGTTCCTTAGAATATGTTTGTCTAATTATTGATTAGATAAATCTATATACACAAGTTATAGCAACAGGAACTGTTAATGAAGGATCAACAGATGAACCAGTGAAATCAAGATTTACACCAGCGCCAGCTCTAAGAGCTAAATCTAAAGGTAAATCATCATCAAAGCTATAACAGATCTCACCAACAGCTACTACAGCAGCTGAAATGTCTGTTGAACTTGAAATTGTGAAGCCTAGATTTGCACCAAGTCCTGCATTAACATCAAATTTTAATTCACTAACTTCAAATGATGTTGCATTGTACATTGCATATTCTTCAAGTTGAACTTTCTTATTGAAAAGTCCAAAACCAACAACAGTTTCCAATGTAATTTTATCGTCTAAACGATAGTTAACTTGTACACCTGAGTTTGTACCTAAAGATAAACCTGCAGCCCAAGTTGGATGTGTGGTGTTATCAAAAAGTTTTTCTTTTGTTTCTTCAGTCTTGATAGAAACACTTTTCTTTGCTGAATCAACAGTGTCTGATAAACTTGCAAATGTAGGAGCTACTACAAATGCTGCGATAGCCAATAAAGCCAATAATCTTTTTCTCATAATTTCTCTCCTATGAAGTATCATAATTTTTTTGAACGTATTCAATATCCTTATTATACCAAAACCCCAACCATTTTGAAAGCAAATTGTATATATAATCTCTAATAATTTAATAAAAATAACTTATAACACCATATATTTATTTATATAATATTAAATTACATATTTAAAAATTTTAAAATAATCAAATATATGCATTTAATATTAACTTATGTAAAGTTAAAATTATCACTTTTTATGTACATCTATTATTTTATTTAACTTTATATTATATTGGATTTTACGGAGACAAATTATGAGCGACCAAGAAAAACTTCCTTTATCATTATTCGGTTTGAGTGCAGAGCAGATTACAGATGCCCTTCACCTAAATAAGAAATTCCAAGGGAAGCAGATATTTGAATGGCTAGTTAAAGGTGCATTATCTTTCGAAGAAATGACCAACCTTTCTAAAAGCCTAAGAGAAGATTTAAGTGCTAAAATGCCAAGTACAGCATCATCTAAAGTGATAGAGACACAGGTAGATGACCATGCAACAAAACTTGCAGTAGAACTTTATGATGGCAACGTCATTGAATGTGTATTATTAACTGATAAAAACGATAGAAAAACTGCTTGTCTTTCAAGCCAAGTGGGATGTGCTATGGGATGTAAATTCTGCCGAACAGCTACCATGGGAATGATCAGAAACTTATCAGCAGAAGAAATAATTGAACAATATGTACATTTAACTAAATTGGGACCTATCACACATATAGTATTTATGGGTATGGGGGAACCAATGAACAATATGGAGAAAGTTCTAAGAGCTATCCATTACTTCCATGCAGAAAATACATACAACATCAGTTTGAGACGTATAACTATAAGCACATGTGGTATTGTTCCTGGAATAAACAAACTTGCAGAGACAGGACTTCCTATCAAACTAGCTATTTCATTGGTAAGTGCAGATAATCCAACTAGATCTCATGTGATGCCTGTTAATGATGCATACGGTTTGGATAAACTTAGAAGAGCACTTCTTCATTATCAAAATAAGGGTGGAAAAAGATTCACTCTTGAATATTGTATGTTGAGTGGTGTAAATGTTGATGAGAAAGCTGCAAACAAACTTGCAAGTTTTACTCAGAATCTTGATGCTGTTGTAAACTTGATTCCTTGGAATCCTGCAGCAGAACTTCCTTGGACAACACCTACCACCCAAGAAATGAACAAATTCTGTGCATTCCTCGATGATTTCAATGTAAAATATACAAGACGTTATACAAAAGGTAGAGATATCAATGGAGCTTGTGGTCAATTGGCTACAAAAAGCATCAGTGACTATGAACTTTACAATGATGTAAATGACGATACTGAATAAGTATAACAGCTTATAATTCGAATCCAGATATTTATATGTATCTGGATTTTTTTATTCTCCAAGCCTTTAATATCAATTGAAGTTTTTACTCAAGTAAAACAATGGATTGAAAGAAAACCTCTCAATCCATTGTTATTTTTAATTTTCAATTAGTCTTTTATCAATACTGCTTTGATACGTCTGATACCAGCAGATGAAGATTGTTCTTTTTTAATTTTGAATCTTCCCATCTCACTGGTGTTCTTAACATGTGGTCCACCACAAACTTCTTTAGAGAAGTCTCCAATAGAATAAACTTTAACCTGTTCACCGTATTTGCTAGCAAAGAATGCAATTGCACCTTGTTCTTTAGCTTCTTCTATTGTCATTGTTTCACATGTTACATCAAGATTTCTGCTGATCTGTTCATTAACAATATCTTCAACCTGCTGCAGTTCTTCTTTAGTCACCTTTTGAGGATGAGTGAAGTCAAAACGCAATCTGTCAACAGTAATATTTGAACCTTTCTGACCAACATGGTCTCCCAAAACCTGTCTCAATGCAGCGTGGAGCATATGTGTTGCAGTATGAAGAGCTGTTGTCTTCTCACTGTGGTCTGCTAATCCACCTTTGAACTGTTTGTCAGCACCAGATCTACTTAATTCTTGGTGTTTTTCAAATGCTTTATTGAAGCCTTCTTCATCAACATCAAGACCATTCTCAGCAGCTAGTTCTTTTGTAAGTTCAATAGGGAAACCATATGTATCATATAATTTAAATGCCATTCTTCCAGGAATCATCTTTGCTTTTCCCTTTAGAATGTTTGGAACCATTTTTTCAAATTCTCTCTCACCTTTTTCAAGTGTCTTTGAGAATTTTTCTTCTTCAGCTACCAATTCATTGTTGATGAATTCTGTATGTTCAAGAAGTTCTGGATAAGCATTTGAGTAGAGGTCAATTACAATACTTGATAGTTTGGTTAAGAATGCTCCTTCAATTCCAAGTTTTCTACCATGGCGGATTGCACGACGAATCAAACGACGAAGGATGTATCCCTGTCCAACGTTTGAAGGTCCAATTCCTTTCTGGTCACCTAAAATAAATACACTTGTTCTTATGTGATCTGCTAAAATACGAACAGATTTGTCAGTGTCATCACTATCGCCATATTTTACAGAGCACAAGCTCTCAATACCTGCGATAATAGGAGTGAATACTTCTGTTTCATAAACATTCTTTTTGCCTTGAAGAATTGCAATTGTTCTTTCAATACCCATACCGGTATCAACACACTTGCGATCCATCTCAACATATTTTCCATTTTCAAGTTTTTGATAACCCATGAATACATCATTCCAGATTTCAAAATATTTTCCACAAGAACAGCCTGGTTTACAATCAGGACCACATTTTGGGCGACCTGTATCTATAAACATCTCACTATCTGGACCACATGGGCCTGTTTCTCCAGCTGGTCCCCACCAGTTATCACTGCGAGGCATGAAGTAAATTCTTTCTTCAGGAATACCATGTTTTTTCCAAGTTTCTGCAGCTACTGTATCACGAGGAACTTCGTCATCGCCTTCAAATACTGTTACAGATAGGATTTCTGGATCAATTCCAATTTCTTTTGTTAAGAATTCATAACTATAATCGATAGCTTCTTTTTTGAAGTAACTACCTAGTGACCAGTTACCAAGCATTTCGAAAAATGTTAGGTGGTGTGGATCACCAACAACATCAATATCACCAGTTCTAATACACTTTTGATAATCACAAAGTTTATTGCCGGCTGGATGTTCAGCACCTAGAATGTAAGGTACCAATGGATGCATACCAGCAGTGGTAAATAGAACTGTTGGATCATTTTCAGGGATCAAAGAAGCACCACTGATTTGTGAGTGGCCTTTTGATACAAAAAAGTCAATATATTTTTGACGTAACTCGTTTGCTGTTAGTTTCTTTTTCATAATTTTGATAGTACGCTCTGATATATTTTAAGTCAAGATTTTAAACTAAATTGGTAACTAAAAATGTATGTAATTTTTTAAAAAAGTGATAATTGTACATCTTTCGTACCACTTGGTTTGAGTGTTTTACTTCTATCTTTCCTTTTAGGAACATAACCAATTACCTTATTTGCTAGATTTCCAGGATACCTTACAACATGCACACCTTCTATTTTATTAAATTCTTTTGGCCATTTAAGATCTTCTCTTTTGAGCAAAGATGAGTAAAAATAAACATCACGTTTGTTTTCAAGAGCAACTTCAGTCATTTTTATTGCCCCACCATTATCACGTTCATCAATAATTAATATTGCATTTGATAGTGCAGATAACAGTCTGTTTCTAAGTAAAAAATTAAATTTGAAATTTTGAGACGGCGATGCAGGTGATACCATTGTTATTACAAGGCCTCCTTCCGTAGCTATAAAAGTCTGCAGTTTTTTATGATCTGTAGGATAATACTGATTGAGTCCTGTACCAATAACAGCAATTGTTGGTGCAAAGTGTTTCACACTTTCAGCACTAGCTTGACCACCAATTCCTAAAGATAGCCCTGTTGATACAACAATTCCTTTTTTAATCAGTGCTTCAACAGTTTTAGTAACAAGAGTCTTATCTTCATCGCTTGGAGCCTTTGTTCCGACTATACTGACTATCTTTTTATCCAATAAATCTATATCTCCCATGTAATAAAGGAACTTTGGACAGTATGGAAATTCATCTATTCTCTTGGGCCAGGTATCATCATCAGTGCAAATAATATTACTTTTTTTGGGTAACATTGAAAATTTGTCTCTCACCTTGAAATAGAATTTACAGAGATTCTCTGAATTGATATCAAGAAATTCTGCAAATTTTGAAAAGTTTGTGAGAAGTGGTGCAACTAAATCGTTTTTATTGTCATTGTATATTTTATCTACCAATGCATTGTTATAATTACTTGCAAGTAGCAGAGTTTCATAATTAATGGCTTGGTTAAGTCGTTCGTTATTCATATAAAAAAATAGTATCACGATACGTTAGGCTTATCAATAAAAATTATCAGATTATACTTGAATCATCGCCTATAAATTTATATAGGATAGAGAGTAAATTATCTTTATCAATTGGTTTTGATATGTGATAGTTCATTCCTGCTTCCTTACTTTTTTTAATATCAGCTGCAAAAGCATTAGCACTCAAAGCAATAATTGGTAAGTCCGTATTGAATTCTCTGATTCTTTTTGTTGCAGAGAGACCATCCATTATTGGCATTCTGACGTCCATTAAAATGATATCAAACAAATCTGAAGACTTAACAAGATTTACAGCATTCTGTCCATCTTGAGCTACAGTCACATGCAGTCCAAAACTCTTAAGTAAATTGGAGGCCACCAACAAATTGATTTTATTGTCATCAACAAGCAGAACTCTCTTCCCTTTTATACTGCTTACCATTTTAATTTTGCTTCCATCGTTCTGCTCACAGAAACTTTTTGTAAGTTTGGTATATAGGTCTTTTTTGATTATAGGTCGCTGAATTAAATAGTTCATATCCAATTCATTATTTTTTCTAATTTCAATGACATTGTGTCCTGTCATCATAATTATAATGGAAGTTGGTTTGATTTTTCTTATTCTCTTCGATAATTCAATTCCATCAAGATTGGGAATCAATTTTTCATCTATTATGAAAGATTTGAAATTGACTAGACCTTCCTCAAATTTATCTAAAGAAGATAGTGTGACTTTCGTTTCTGCATATTGAACATTCCAACCACTTAGAATGTCTTTAAATATTTGATTGTGCTTGTTATTATTTCCAATTATAAGAACTTTTTGTCCAATTTTAGATTGATCAACTGTTTTGAAATCATCAACTCCAATGGTCAGAGGAATTGTGATTGTAAATGAAGAACCTTTTCCATAATCAGACTCAACATGAATTGAACCATTCATGCATTCTGTAAGATGCTTGGTGATGGACAGACCCAAACCAGATCCTCCGTATTTTCTAACAACACTTGCATCTTCCTGTTCAAATTGTTCAAATAATCTATGAAGGGCATCAGGCTTTATGCCACATCCTGTATCCTCCACAGTTATATGCAGAAGCAGTTTGTAATCTCTGATTTTCTCTTCTTTTACAGACAGAACCAACTTGCCTTTATCTGTAAATTTAAGGGCATTTGAAAGGAGATTCAAAATCATCTGCCTTATGCGATAGCTATCACCTATCAACATTTCATGTGGCAAATCATCGGCCACAACTTCAAAATCTAAATCTTTTTTCACAGCAAGATTATAATATATATCAGTCACACCATGAACCAATGTTTTGATATTGAATCTATCCTGAGCAATTTTAATTTTCCCTTTTTCAATAGCTGACATATCAAGTACATCATTTATAAGAGATAGAAGCATCTGACTGGATTCTGCTATTTTATTTGAATAATCTTTGACCTGTGTTTCGTTTCCTATGCTCTGTGCAAGAAGGTCATTTAATCCCATTATGGCATTTAGTGGAGTTCGAAGCTCATGGGATATTGTTGAAAGAAATTCTGTTTTTGCTTCACTTTTTGCATCGGCAGATATTTTTTCATATTTAAGTTTTTTTGCTTCTTCATCTTTTTTCTTTCTGTCATAAATTCTAATACACATCAATACTGCAACTGAAACAATCAACAAAGATAAAGCTATTATGATTCTGCTTTGAACCTTTGCTGCAGCATCTATGTCATTGAATAAATCTGATTCAGGTATTCCACATCCAATCATCCAATTATAATCTTGATAAAGTTCAACATAGGAATATTTGAATTCAATTTTTTTATCATCATATGTAGGAAAATAATAACTATAAGAGATACTTCCATTTTCTTTGACACCTTCAAGTGCCATTTCAAGAGGACGATTTCCATATTTATCTTCGAAACTAGTTGATCTATAGGTGTTTTCTATTTGCTTTAGATTTTGATGAACAAAAACCTTAGCAAAATTATCCCCACCATTATAATCAACAACTTCGTCTATCCATATGTATCTATTGTCTACGATATCGCCATTATTGAGTTGATTGTATATAATTGTCTTTACAGTTCCATCATCATTATGTTTTCTGAGCTCATCAATTTCATTGATCAAAAACTTTATGGTGAACTCATTCCTTTTTTCATTTTCATTCAGTATCTGAACTTTCATGTTTTCGACACTGATTTCACTGAATTCTTTTGCAATGATGCTCACCAATATGCTAAAAATAATTATTATGAAGTAGATTAAATTCTTTTTTAGATAGTTCATATGGCCAACTTTTAATATTTTTTTCTAATGCCGCAATAAATTTACATTTTCGTAATCAACAATATTATTAGGTATTCTACTATAAAACAAAGCTCATTACCACAAGTTTCTTTAATACAAAAAAATACTATAAATTTATATTGAGAGAATTAGAAAGGGTTTTATCATTCTGATGAAATAATTTAATCAAGATATTCTTCTAATAGCTTTCCTAGTTTTTCTTTATCTATTGGTTTTGAAATATGATTGTTCATACCTGCTGCCAAGCTTTTATTTATGTCCTCTTCAAAAGCATTTGCACTCAATGCAATTATTGGAACTTTTTTATTGAATTCTCTTATCTTGCTTGTTGCAGTTAGCCCATCCATTTTTGGCATACGAATATCCATCAATATAAGATCGATGTTATCTTTTTCTTCATTATTTTTCATGAAGTCTAATGCTTCAATGCCATTTCCAGCTTGATAAACTATAATTCCAACCTTCTCCAGCAGTTTTGTTATGATCATCTGATTTATTTTCACATCTTCTACGCATAAAATCTTTTTATCTCTGAAGTTTTTATCAGTAAGTTTCTTTTCTTTTCTTGTATCTTCAGGGACGCTATTGATTATATGATTGTAAAGTTCAGATTTAAATATTGGTTTTTGAATAAAGGAAGAAATACATTTATTCTCTTTTGCTTTGATCTCTTCAATATCATAACCCGATACAATGATGATTACAGCCTTTTTGTTTATCTTTTTTATTTCTCTGGCAAGATCAATTCCATTTATCTTTGGCATCAAGAAATCAAGAACATAAATTGAGTACTCTTCTGGTCTTTCTTTTATATAACTAAGAGCTTCTGATGAATCTGTAAAATTCTTATTTTTAATATTCCATGAGTCAAATATCTTTGATAGATAAACACATGTTTGTTCATCATCATCTACTATTATAGCTTTAGAGGCTAAAAACGAGACCTCTATATTTTCCTGTCGTGCTGATATTTTAAGAGGTAAGCTAACAGTAAATTTTGTTCCTTTGTTAACTTCTGATTCCACATCAATTGTACCAGCCATCATTTCAACAAGGTGTTTTGTTATTGAAAGTCCCAATCCACTTCCACCATATTTTCTAACGGTGCTTGCATCAGCTTGTTCAAATTGATCATATAATCTACTTAAGGTATCACTGTTCATTCCACAGCCAGTATCCTCAACATCAAATACCAATTTTATGTGTGTGGAGTCAATTTCTTCCTCTTTAACACTTATTTCCAGTCGTCCACGTTCAGTAAACTTATAAGCGTTAGATAAAAGATTCAATATAATCTGACGAATTCTGTACTCATCACCTTCAAGCTCTTCGAACTTAATCTTAGATAAATTGACTTTGAATTCAATACCCTTTCTCTTCGTAAGATTATAATACATATCAGATACAGAATATATCAATTTTTTAACATTGAAATCATCATTTGTTATTTTAAGCTTTCCGTTTTCAATTGCTGACATATCAAGAACATCATTTATAAGAGTTAGCAACATCATGCTGGATTGTTCAATTTTATAGGAATAATCAAGAACAGTATCTTCATCATCAGCACTCTCTCGAAGCAAATCATTCAAACCAATTATTGTACTAAGGGGGGTTCGAAGTTCATGAGATATTGTAGCTAAAAATTCTGATTTTGCTCTGTTTTTGGCTATAGAAGAAGCCTCATTGACTTGCATTTTATTTTTATCAGAAGTTTTTTTCTTCTGTACATATATAAATAGACATGCAAATATAACCAGAAGTGTTATTATTGAATAAAAAGTAACCAGTACACTTCTTGATCTGCTATATATATAATTCATAGTTCTAAATAGATCTGATTCAGGGATTCCACATGCAATTATCCAATGATACGGAGCATAGTATTTTGCGTAAGTATGTTTCAACTCTACAGTATCATCAAGATAATTTTTAAAGTAATAGGAAAATGATAACTCTCCGTATTCCTTTATATTCTCAAGTTCAGTCAGATAAGGAGTGTTTCCAGCAGTATCAGTCAAAATGGTAGATAGATATTCGCCTTCTGTCTCTGGGAAGTTAGGATGAACAAAACGTTTGGCATAGTTTTCTCCTCCTTCATAATTAACAATTTCATTGATCCAGATGTACTCATTTCTATAGATTGTGCTGTATGTAATCTCATCATAAATGATCTTTTTTACAGTTTCATCATCATTGTACTTTTTAAGGGTGTTTATGTTATCTATTACAGAATTAACATTTGTCTCCAACTGCTCCTGTGCAGATTTCTCTAAATCATCCTCTAAATAATCCATAGTTTTTAAGAAAAAAAAGTGCACAAAAAAACATAAAACGACAGCACAAGCAATTACAAGTAAATATATTCCAAACTTTTTTATAAACTCCATTTTTTTTCCATATCTATATTATTATCTCGAAGAGTTAGCAAATTCTAATATAAATTTTATCCTATCTATAAATTAATTATATCTCAGAATCTTAAACCAAACTAGGATAAGAGGTATAACATTGGTTTATTAATAATAAAAAGCATTAATTATATTTAACATATATTAACTGATTTTTAATAAAAGCCCAAAAAACTGAGCTCAAAGTGGCGTAATTACATGAATTTCAATGGAAAATCAAAATTTTAGAGGATTTTTGAATTTTAATTCAAAATACGGTTGCAATTATTCTTATAAAATTGTATAAACAACAACGTTGACGCCGCTTTAGCTCAGTTGGTAGAGCAAAGGACTGAAAATCCTTGTGTCCCTGGTTCAATTCCTGGAGGCGGCACAATAACCAGAAGTATTTGACTTCTGGTTTTTTTTTACATAAATTTATGACTGCATCAATCCAAGGCTCATGAGGCAGATGCAATTATTTGAAGAATGAGGTAAAAGATCCATCTTCATTTTTTAAATACATTCTCCAAATAGGATCCTGATTTTCGATAAAATTTCCTTGAATAATTCCTCCTCTTCCTGTTGTTTTTTCTTTTATTTGAATGGATATTATTTTTTCATTCCGCTTAATCCCATCTATCAAAACTGCATCTTCACTTAGGATATAAAAGAAATCAAGATCGAAATTTTCTTTTATTTCATTTTTGAACATTTCTATTTCTAGACTATCTTCCGTTGAATATATTTTATCGCTTTCTGGGGAGATATTGTTTCCATAGAAAGATATATCAATCTGCTTATCATCTTTATTTATTAAATTAATTTTAAATCCATCATCACTGAAATCAGTCTTAATTGTCTTACCATCACCTTTATATTCTTTTAACCAATCTGGACAGCTGAAAGTATTGGCAGCCAACATTGGCTCTCCATTTCTTTTAAGAGTGTATATAACTCTTTTTTTCACACCTTCGCTATCAATGGTATTTATTGCAGCTAATAACGTGTCTGTTTTTTCATCATAAGTAAATATTCCGCCATACAGAATTCCTGATTCTTCCATTTTTAATTCAAAAGCAAATTGGTTATCAGATAGTGATCCATATATTATTTTGAAATTACTGCCTATGGTGGTTCTCTCGGTTTTAAAATTAATGAGGATTGGGTTGTCTAATGTTCCTGACCACTCTTTCTGAATGAGTTCACAATCTTTTCCAATTATGAAAAGTCTGTTGGACAGAATATCATTTGAAATGAATATATGAAGCAGCCCCTTTTCAAAATTCATGGCCAGATGATTTCCATTGATTGTGTCTTTCCATCCTCCATACAGATAGATAGGAATCGTAGAGTCCAGTCTTATATATTGTTTGACATCTCCAGATGAGAACATTTCTTCATTATCTAAAGCATCATTGAATATGTTTCTTACAGGGATTTTTGGTACTGACTGTATATCAAAAGAAGAAGCTTTGTTCTCCACTGTACCTACTGGAGATTCATCAATCTGTGATATGTTTGATGTAGCACATGATGTCAAAGCAAGTACCATTAAAAAAGTTCCAATTATTTTGCAAATTTCTTTCATTTTTTTATCCTATCTCGATTAAGAATAAAACCGATATTACATGTTGTCAATTCATGTAATATGCTACGAAATTTAAAAATTTTAATTTTTAAATAGATCAAAAACATGCAAATAAAAACCTTTATAGGCCGAATTTTCCCTTAAATGTAGGATGTCCAATATTTTTGAAAAAATTTTCAGGTAAGTATTTACAATCATTATGATATTTGCTAATATCACCAAGTAATCAAAAAGTGCTTTCTTTTTTTAGATAGTTACTGATAACATTATTGCCGCTTTAGCTCAGTTGGTAGAGCAAAGGACTGAAAATCCTTGTGTCCCTGGTTCAATTCCTGGAGGCGGCACAAATTCCAGAAGTTTACTTCTGGTTTTTTTATATCCAAAGCTTAGGGTTTTTGTCCTTTGCTCTTAAGATTTCCATCCTCTTTACCCCTCTCAAAAAAACAGGTATCAATCAAAAACAAATAAAATAGTTACAAATTACTCAAACTTATATAAATATGTAAATAATTTTTAAACTTAAATACTCATTGATATTCCGCAAATCAGTCGCTGAAAAAAATAAATTTACGATAATTC
>JALNVT010000006.1 GCA_023231265.1 Sphaerochaetaceae bacterium | reverse complement strand
ATGATAGAGACAGAAGACCTTCATTCGGTCGTGATAATGATAGAGACAGAAGACCTTCATTCGGTCGTGATAATGACAGAGACAGAAGACCTTCATTCGGTCGTGATAACGATAGAGACAGAAGACCTTCATTCGGTCGTGATAACGATAGAGACAGAAGACCTTCATTCGGTCGTGACAACGACAGAGATAGAAAACCTTCTTATGGTCGTGATAATGATAGAAAATCTTTCTCTCGTGATGACAGAAAGGACGGAGATAGAGGCGGCAGATCTTTTAATCGTGATGATAGAAGAGGTCCTTCTCGTGATTCTCAAGCTCCAAGACGTGGTGGAAATGGTCCTAAACCTTATGGTTTTGACAATGTTAAGCAGACACGAACAAGAGGTGAAGATGAAGGCGGTTTCTTCTGGTTATCAAACAATGACAAGAAAGATAAATAAGTCTAATTTTTAATTCTTAATATATTGAGGGCAGATTTCTTCGGAGATCTGTCCTTTAACTTTCTTAGTATGTATATATCTGCAGAAAAACATGCTGAGACTAAAACTAATCTTGTGAATTAAACTTTTAAGTAAACTTTAGAAATATATTTTTGAGATTATTATTTGACTGAAACGAATTATTCTATATATCTAAAAAATTCTATATTAAAATAAAAAGTTCTTATTGATATATAGATGTAAAATGAAAAAATGTACTGTTAGTAATTGAAATAGATTAGGATTGAACCATTTAAGATTGAGACCATGATTCTTTTAAAAGGGAGATGGCTTCTGAATTAAAAAAATAGTGGAATTAATTTATGATGTTCACTAATTATTGTTAAAGAACAAATAAAAAACACAATTTATTTATATTGTTTACTTACAAACCAATAAATACCAAAATTATTCTATAATAATAGTTTATTTACACGAATTCAGAATAATTTTCCTATATTTTTTTATAAAAGCCTAACATATAATAAGTATAAATCTATCATTGATTAAGGAGTTAAAATTCTTGATTAGGGAAAAAGTACTATTGCTATTGAAATAAATAATAAATAAATTCTAAGTCACTTGCAAAAAATTAAATAAAGTATATTATTGTATTAACGAACAATGAATATTGGAAATTTGAGATAATAATTGAATAAATGGATATATATCGCTTATAAAGGCTTTATTTGAAAAAAGAAATGCAAAATTGGAAAAATTTTAAAAAACCAAATTTAGTTAGTACTAAGAACTAATTTGTTTTGATCTTTTTTGTTATTGGTCTTCAGCTTTTGATAAATTTTAATTTTTTTTATGAGATTTGGATATATATACTATTATTTTACAGTTCTTTGACTTTTTCTTGTTTTTAAATTGACATTTTACTTCATTTGTATGAAAAGTGTAGAAAACTTATCTTATATCTTTTATTTTCGAATCGTATGAGCAACCAAAAATTAGAGTAAGGAGAAATATTGTATGAAACGCAGTGCTTCTAGTGAACTAAGACGATTAACAAATCATGTACGTCGTAAGTTAATGACTTTCGAAGGTGCAGCAGACGGAAGAAGACAGACATCTTCACATTATTATATTATCAGCTATATTGCTTCAATGGACAAAACTCCTGTTTTTCAGAGAGATATAGATAAGACATTTTCTTTAAGACGACCTACCACAACTGAAATTTTAAAATTAATGGAACGAAATGGTTTAATTAAGAAAAAATCAGTTGAAAATGATTTAAGATTGAAAAGAGTAGTATTGACCCCAAAGGCTAAAAAAATAAATGATGATTTTGAACTTTTTTTAGACAATATGGAAAATGAAATGTGTGCTGGATTGAGCGATGAAGATATGGAAACATTCTTCAGAGTTTTAAAAACAATGAGAGAAAATCTAGAAGCTTCAGAAAACGATAATCAATAATTCTTAAAGATATCATTAAAAGAGGAACCTAATCAAATAATATTTGGTGATGGTTTCTTTTTTATTTTTGATATCCAGTTATATTCTTATATACTAAGTACAGCATAAAAACATATTTGTTCTTGATTAATACTTATTAACAAAGTATTTTTTTATTATAATATGAATCAATTTACTTTAGTATAATTAAATCAAAATTCTTTTAAAAAACAAATTATTATAAAATTATATAAAGATAATAGGAAACGGTGATAGAATGATAAAAACTTTACTTAAGAGTGTAAGGGAGTATAAAAAGTATACGATCCTTACACCGATTATGGTTGTTATGGATACATTATTTTTCACTTTGATACCTAAATTAATGGCATCTTTAATCGATGAAGGAATTACTCCTGGCGATTTAGATTCTGTTTATAAAACTGGGCTTAAATTATTACTAGCTATAGCTCTAATGATGGCCTTTGGTGTCCTTGGTGGTGTGTTTGCTGCAAAAGCTTCTGGAGGATTTGCAAAGAATCTTAGACATGATGTCTTTTACAAAATGCAAGATTTCTCTTTTTCAAATGTTGATAAATTTAATTCAAGCAGTTTGGTTGTACGTTTGACAACAGATGTTCAACGACTGCAGGGTGTATATCAAATGATAATTCGTTTGGCTTTTAGAGCACCTTTTTCTTTAATATTTGCTTGTGTAATGGCATTTACTATTAACAAAGAATTGGCAATGATATTTTTGTATGTAATTCCTTTTATTGCTTTATTTCTTTTCATTATTATTAAAGTTGCAATGCCAAGATTTGAGAAAGTTTATAATGAGTATGATGTATTAAATGGTGTTGTTAAGGAAAATTTGGATGGAATTCGTGTTGTAAAAGCATATGTAAGAGAAGATCACCAGAATAAAAAGTTTCAAAAAGAAACAGCTTTTATAGAAAATTTATATAAAAGAGCTTATGGACTTCCTATTTTAGCACTTCCAATTATACTAATGTTTGTTTACTTGGTAACTATCATTATAACTTGGTTTGGATCCAAAATGGTTATTGCTCATTCATTAACTACAGGAGATCTATTTGCTTTAGTCAGCTACACTGCAATGGCATTATTTTCATTGATTATGCTTTCTGTGGTTTTTGTAAATCTTACTGTTAGTCTAGCAAGTGCAAAAAGAGTTGTGGAGATTTTTGAAGCAAAATCTGATATAAGAAACAAATCTAATCCAGTTACAGAAGTTAAAGATGGTTCTATAAAGTTTGATCATGTCGATTTCAGTTATTTAGGTAGAGAAGATAAGCTTGCACTTAGAGATATTAATATTGATATTCCTTCAGGTCATAAATTAGGTATTATAGGAGGCACTGGTAGTTCTAAATCTACATTAGTACAGCTCTTACCTAGACTTTATGATGTGCTCAACGGCAGTGTAAAAATTGGTGGTGTAGATGTAAAAGAATACGATATTAAAGTACTTCGTGATAATGTCTCATTTGTACTTCAAAAATCAGTTTTGTTTAGCGGTACTGTTAGAGAAAATCTAAAATGGGGTAATCAAAATGCTACTGATGAGCAGATCATTGAGGCATGTAAAATTGCTCAAGCTGATGGTTTTATCAATGAATTTGCTGAAGGATATGATTATTTTATAGAACAGGGTGGTTTGAATGTTTCTGGTGGTCAAAGACAGAGATTGTCAATTGCTAGAGCATTATTGAAGTCTCCTAAGATAATAATATTTGATGATTCTACAAGTGCTGTTGATATGGCAACAGAAGCTAGCATCAGAGAAGGATTGGCTTCTAATCTTCCAGGATTGACTCAGGTAATTATTGCACAGAGGATAACTTCTGTTAAAGATTGTGATTCTATTCTTGTATTAGATGATGGTAAGATTGATGCTATTGGAACTCATGAGGAGTTGTTAGCTTCAAATCTTATTTATCAAGAAGTTTACAAATCTCAATCCAGGGAGGATGCATAATGGCAGAAGCAAGAAAGCGTGTTCCAGGACCTGGTCCTCATGGAGCTATGGGTAAGGTTGAAAAACCAAAATCTTTTGGTAGAACTACAAATCGTTTGTTATCATATTTAAAAGTTCATTGGTTTGGACTTCTGATTGTAGTTGTTTGCATTATAATAGCTGCAGCAGCTACGATTTATTCAGGCATTTTTCTTGGAACTATAATTGATAACAATTTGCTACCTATGCTAAAATCTGGTGACAAAGATATGAGTAGCATAGCCTATGAAATCATCAAATATGCAATAATCATGATTGGTGGTTCATTAGCAACATATATATATTCAAGAATAATGTTAAATATTTCTCAAAGAGTACTTAGAGTTATAAGAGATGAAATGTTTGAACATATGGAAAGTCTTCCTCTAAAGTATTTTGATTCCAATGGTCATGGTGACATCATGAGCCGTTACACAAATGATATTGATGCAATGGTAAATATGCTAACTCAAAGTCTTCCTAATGTATTTTCGAATACTCTTCAAATGGTTGGCGTTTTTGTTGCAATGATAGTTTTGAGTTGGAAGTTGACTGCAGTTGTTGTCGTAACTCTTGTAGCGATGGCGTTGGTTTTGAAGTTACTAGGATCTTCTTCAAGTAATTATTTCTCAAAGCAGCAAAAATCTTTAGGTAAAGAAAATGCTTTTATTGAAGAGATGACATCAGGTATAAAGACTGTAAAAGTATATAACCATGAAGGTGAGGTTAAGAAAAATTTTGATAAGTTGAACACTGAACTCTGTGAAAATACAACCAAAGCTAATATTTATTCAAATGTATTCATGCCTGTCATGCAGGGGTTGGGAAGTCTTCAGTATGCTCTTTTAGGAGTTGTCGGTGGTATTTTAATTTCAAGGGGTATGTGGGCTATTACTTTAGGAATAGTTGTAAGCTTCTTGCAGCTATCAAAAAGTTTAACAGATCCTTTAGCTCGTTTGGGTCAACAGGTGAACGCTGTTGTTCAAGCAATAGCTGGTGCTGAACGTGTTTTTTCTTTGATTGATGAACCTTGTGAAGATGATAAGGGAACAGTTGAACTTGTGAATGCTTGTGAGGATTCTGATGGCGTATTGAGACCTTGTGAAAAGTGTACAGGTAAATGGGCGTGGAAGAGAACTGATGGTGAAATAGTACCTTTGAAAGGAGATGTTCATCTGAAGGATGTCAATTTCTCTTATAATTCAGATAAGCAAATTTTGCATGATATAAATGTTTACGCTCATCCAGGACAGATTGTAGCATTTGTAGGATCTACAGGAGCAGGTAAGACTACAATTACAAACTTAATCAATCGTTTTTATGAAATTGAAAAAGGTGAGATTATATACGATGGTATAAATGTTAAGGAAATCAAGAAAGATTCTTTAAGACGAGGTCTTGGTATGGTACTGCAGGATACTTGTTTATTTAGTGGTACAATCAAGGAAAATATTAGATTCGGTAAATTGGATGCAACAGATGAAGAAGTTGTAGCTGCAGCTAAGCTTGCTAATGCTGATTTCTTTATCTCTCTTCTTCCTGATGGATATGATACATATCTTAAGGGAGAGGATAATCTTCTTTCAGTGGGGCAAAGGCAGTTACTTTCTATCGCACGAGCAGCAATTGCTAATCCTCCTGTTATGATTCTTGATGAAGCAACAAGCAGTATAGATACAAGAACTGAAGCTCATGTTCAAGAAGGTATGGCAAGATTGATGGATGGTAAGACTGTTTTTGTAATTGCACACCGTTTATCAACAATTCGTAACTGTGATGTGATCATGGTAATGGAGAATGGTGAAATTATTGAGCGAGGTACTCATAAAGAGTTACTAGATCTGAAAGGTTCTTATTTCAGTCTTTATACTGGTAAAAAGCAACTCACTTAGTTTTATTAATATAAAAATATTTGGTTTGCTTTTTATACGATATTGGGCTAAAATAAACAAATAACTTTTTAGAAATTTCTTGACAATAATTCGTTATTGATACATAATTATAATTGATAATGATTATTATTAAGGAGCTATCGTGGATAGAAGGCAAACTACACAAAGGACTTTAGTTTTGAGTGCCGTAACTGACCAATTGGAGCATCCCACAGCTCAGCAGGTTTATGATAAAATACATGAAGATTTTCCAGGCATAGGTAAAGCAACTGTGTATAGAAATCTAAATTTATTGGCCGATGAAGGTAAGCTATTGAAGATTGAAGGGATTGAAGGTCCTGTTCATTTTGATAGTACTCTTAAAACTCATTCTCACCTTGAATGTAAAGTATGCAACAAAGTTATTGATGTAGATTTTACAATTGATGGCGAGGTCTTTGAGAATATAGAGAGGACCACCGGTTTTGGAGATCTAAATCGTAATATAGTTATTAGTGGAATATGTCCAGATTGTTTAAAAACCGTGTTAGACGGTAAGGAGTAGAATAATGGAATTAAAAGGTTCAAAAACAGAACAAAATTTACAGGATGCATTTGCAGGTGAATCACAGGCTCGTAATAAGTATACTTATTATGCTGCAAAAGCTAGAAAAGAAGGTTATGTTCAAATTGCAGAAATCTTTGAAGAGACTGCTGGAAATGAAAAAGAACATGCTAAACTTTGGTTCAAATTGTTACAGAAAGATGGTGAAGTTCAAGGTACTTTAGATAATTTAAAAGATGCTGCTGCCGGTGAAAATTTTGAAAATACTTCTATGTATCCTAGAATGGCTAAAGAAGCTGCTGAAGAAGGTTTTACTAAAATTGCAAAATTATTTGAAATGGTTGGTGAAATTGAAAAAGCACATGAAGCAAGATATAATAAATTAGCAGGAAACATTAACGAAGGTATCGTATTCTCACGTGATGGTGATATGGTATGGAAATGTTCAAACTGTGGTTATATTCATATTGGTAAATCTGCACCTAAAGTTTGTCCTGTTTGTGCTCATCCTCAGGCTTATTTTGAATTACAATCAAAGAACTATTAAAATATTTTCTCTTTGAGATTACCGCTGCTCGTTTAATTTCGGGTGGCATTTTTTTTGCTCTAATGGTTTTGTTTGGATGTTTTGTAGCATCAAATGAATGTAATATGCTAGATAAATATTAATTCATGACGATATAATTCTACATACTTTTCTTAATAACAGGAGATCATTTTATGGAAGATTGGAAGAAATTAATAGATAGTCAGGTATCAAATGAATATGTAACACCTCTTTACCCTAAATCGGATGAAGATGTGATAGTTAAAATTAAAGTTACAAACAATGTAGAATCCGTATTCTTGTTTATAAGTATAGATGGAATCAATACAAAAAATAGTTGTGATATCGAAAATGGTTTTGCAAGTTGTAAGATACAATTAAAAAATAATGAACCAAGTCTTTATTATTTTGTTTTGGTTGCTGATTCAAAATATTATTATTATTCAATGAAAGGTCTAACTTCTTTTATTCCTGGTTATAAAGATTATTTTGAAATCATTCCAGATCTCAAGGCTCCAACTTGGATAAGTGGTTCCACTTGTTATCAAATATTTCCTGATAGATTCAAAGATGGGGACTCTTCTTTGGATTTAAAAGATGGAGAGTATGAGTTTGATGGTGGTATTGTAAGAAATATGTCTTTCTCTGATAAACCACTGGAGTTTGCAGAAGGAAAATGTTTAGATTTCTTTGGAGGAGATTTTCAAGGAATTATAGACAGTATTGATTATTTTAAACGAATCAATGTTGATACTTTATATTTGAATCCTATTGGGGTGAGCTATACAACTCATCGTTATGATTGTTGTGACTTTTTCCACATAGACCCTAAGTTGGGTGGTGATGATATGTTCATAAAAATGGTGAATTGCCTTCATGAAAATGGAATTAAAGTCATTGTAGATATTTCAATCAATCATACTGGTACAAATCATCCTTGGTTCGTAAAAGCTAATGAAGATCCAACTTCAAAAGAAGCTAATTATTATTACATTGATGACAATGGTAAAGTAGCTTTTTGGGAAGATGTCCCAACTTTACCACAGCTAAATTACAGCCATGAGGCACTTAGAGATATAATGTATAAAGATACCACTAGTGTTCTTAAAAAGTTCCTTAAACCACCTTTTAATCAAGATGGGTGGAGATTAGATGTTGCTGATGTTGTGGGGCGCAGGGATGAAGACCAATTGACTCATGAAATATGGAGAGAAGTAAGAGAATCTGTTAAAACAGAGAGATCAGATGCTTATCTTGTTGGTGAATGTTGGGTTGATGCAAATTCTCATCTCAAAGGTGATGAATGGGATGCAACAATGAATTATATAGGTTGCAGCCGACCAATAAGGAAATGGATGGGAGAGATGGATCGCTTTCTTTTAGAAGGTTGGGGACAGAATCCTTTAAGTGATGTTCCATATACTGGATACGAGATGAAAGAAGCTTTGAAGAGTCAACTTGATAATGTTAAAGGTCAGATGAGATTTTTCCAAATGAATTTGATTGATTCCCATGACACTCCACGCCTACATAACAATAAAAATGTTATGAATCAAGAGAGATACAATGGTGTTGTTTCATTGATGTATCTACTACCTGGTATGCCTAGTGTTTATTATGGTGATGAGATAGGTCTTGATGGGGATGTTGATTGTGTTGAACATTGGAGATATCCAATGCAATGGAATGAAAGTGTTTGGAATATGGACTGTTTCAATCATTATAAAAAAATGGGTAAAATTAGAAAAACTTATAATAAACTTCTAGCTACAGGGAATTATGGTTTCCTTGATTGTGATGATGAGATGATGAGTTTTGTTCGTTACAATAATGAAGAATCAATTATTCTTGTTTTGAATAGAGGATATCAAAGAACTGTTGAGATTAATAGGTCAACTTTGAATGGTAAATCTATTGAAATTTTGGACGGAGAAGGTGATGTGATTCTGACTGATAATGCAATTGAGATTGGTCTTAATAATGATCAGAGTTTGGTGTTGCATTTAAGTTAACATCTTTTGGATTGTTTGTGTTCGCATGAATATGTGACTGATAAAAAAACACTGGTATGCTTGCAAATAGTTTTTGATTATTTGATTATAGCAAAACCAGTGTTTTTATTTTGGTAGCTTATTTGATGCCCATCTTTTTCTTCATTTTAGCCCAGCTATCTTTCAAGGTAACTGTTCTGTTGAATACAGGATGTTCTGGAGTGTGGTCTTTGTTATCACAACAGAAATATCCATTTCTGATAAACTGTAAATAATCACCAACTTTAGCTTCAGATACATATGGTTCTATCATAGCATGTTCTACAATCTTGAGAGAATCAGGATTTAAATCATCTAGATAATTACCAGTTTCTCCACCAGGATATTCACTCTTGAATAGTTTATCATAAAGTCTAACTTCTGCATCTACAGCTTGGTCACATGATACCCAGTGACTTGTTCCTCTTACCTTTCTTCCATCTGGGGTGTCTCCACCACGGCTTTCAGGATCATAGGTACAATGAACTACAGTAACTTTTCCATCTTCATCTTTTTCAAAACTTTGAGCTGTCACATAATAAGTATACTTAAGTCTGATTTCATTTCCAGGATAAAGTCTGTGATACTTTCTAGGTGGAACTTCCATAAAATCTTCTCTTTCAATATAAACTTCTCTGCTGAAAGGCATTTTGTGAGTTTTCGAATTAGGATCTTCTGGATTATCTGTTGCTTCAAAATATTCAACTTTTCCTTCTGGATAGTTATCAATTACAAGCTTGATAGGATCAAGTATCGCCATTATTCTTGTAGCTCTTTTGTTTAAGTCTTCACGAACACAGAATTCCATCAATGAATAATCAACAACGCCTTCTGTCTTTGCAACTCCAACTCTAGCTACGAAGTCCTTCATTGATTCAGGAGAGTAACCTCTTCTTCTAACACCACTTACAGTTGGCATTCTAGGATCATCCCATCCTGTTACCATGTTGAGGTTAACAAGGTTCAACAAGCGTCTTTTGCTCATTAGCATATAGTTGATATTCAATCTTGAGAATTCATATTGATGAGGAGTATTTTCAATACCATCAATTCCAGTTGCCCAGTCATAA
Source organism: Sphaerochaetaceae bacterium (assembly GCA_023231265.1). Lineage (GTDB taxonomy): Bacteria > Spirochaetota > Spirochaetia > Sphaerochaetales > Sphaerochaetaceae > Pleomorphochaeta. The sequence continues at coordinate 19,476 of JALNVT010000006.1, read as the reverse complement.
ACAGGTCTGTGGTCTTCAAACTCAAGAGTACAGATAGAATGAGTAATTCCTTCAATTGCATCACTGATTGGGTGAGTGTAATCGTACATAGGATAAATACACCATTTATCTCCAGTTCTTGGATGATTTGCAAACTTAATTCTGTAAATTGCAGGGTCTCTCATATTTATATTAGGAGAGGACATGTCAATTTTTGCTCTAAGAGTGTAGGAACCTTCAGGATGTTTTCCTTCTTTCATTTCCTGGAATAGACGTAGATTTTCTTCAATGCTTCTGTCTCTATCAGGAGAATTTTTTCCTTTTTCAGTAAGTGTTCCTCTATATTCTCTCACTTGTTCAGGAGATAGAGAATCAACATATGCTTTGCCATCTTTAATCAATTGAACGGCAATTTCATATAACTGTTGATAATAATCTGAAGCATAGTATTCGTACTTACCCCAATCAAAGCCCAACCATTTGATATCTTCTTTTATTGAATCAATATATTCAACATCTTCTTTAGTAGGGTTTGTATCATCAAGTCTTAAATGGCAGACGCCACCGTACTTCTGTGCAATACCAAAGTTGATACATATTGATTTAATGTGTCCAATGTGTAGGTAACCGTTTGGCTCTGGTGGAAAACGTGTTACTATTTTATTATTAGGGACACGACCGTTCGCTAAATCATCTTCAATGATTTTCTCAAGAAAGTTTAAAGGCTTTGCTTCAACTTTTTCTTCTTCTATTTCCATATTAGTTTCCTTTACCCTTTCAGAGGGGCGTTAGATTATGATGTTAAATAATATCATGAGAACTATATTATTCAAAGTATATAATTTGTTTGGTTAGTTATTTTGTGATTTTCTGATGTAAGAGAAGTCTTCTACTGTCATTTCAATGTTAGAATTCAAGAAAAATCCAAAAGAAATTGCATCTTTGGCACCATTCAATGTAGCTTGTGCAACTTGCTGGTATCCATCTTTATTTTTTAAATAGTAACGGATTGTGTCTTCTTGTCTGTCCATTTTAAATTCTGTAAAAGATTTATTATTTAGATATTGGGCAATGTCAAAGTACACAGTGCTGGAATATCCTTTTATGGATGTTGTTATTTTGATTTGTTCGCTTATAGCAATAGAGAAATATGTTAGATCTGTTAAAGACACAATGAATCCTTGATCTACGCTGCTTTGTTTGATGCTACAGGTAAGTTCAAAGTTCTCATCACTTTCTGTTAGAAAAAGTGAATCATCTGCCTTTGCTATAAATCTATTGTATGAGTGACCTTTTACAAATCCTTTGTTTAGCCATTTCATTTCTCTGATTGTAGGTTTCTTCATATTTCAGAGTATAAAGAATTACTGTATATAATTCAATTATCGTTTCAAAATAATTCTATAAGTTTTTTGCTTGATTATTATAGCTCAGTTGAATATTATTTTATCACGAATTAATAGGAGTTTGATTTATGATAATGGTTGTTGGTGAATATATAAAAAAAGAGTCTGATGAAAGCAATTTTATTGACGGGCTTGGTTTTAAGGTATGTAAAGAAGTTGCAAGATTAGGAACTTCGGTGTCTCTTGAAACTTTGATCTCTTCAGATGAAACTGGTTTGACTGTTTTGGATGATTTGGTCACCGATGGAGTTTTGTTTGATCCAATGCTCTGTAACTGTGGTTTACCATCTTCTTGTTTTAATAAACATGAGAGATTGTTGGATGGAACCTCTGCAACTTGCATATCAGAAGAGCAATTATTGAATTCTTGTAGTAATTATGATGACATAAAAGTTATTCATTTTGGTTCATTTTCTTCATTTATAGATCCTTCAAGTAATAGTTTGATGAAAGTAATGAAATTGGTTGATCCCTCTCCAGTTTTCTATTTCAATCCAGATATTAATGAGGTTGATTTAAAAAACATTCCTTTATTTGAAGATAAATCAAAATTTTTCATAGAAAATTCTGATATCATTCAATTAGATGATGATTTTTTAAGATTAATTTATCCAAGAATTAAAAAAGAACAACGGCTTGATGCTTTTCAAAATGAGTATGAGCATATTAATATTGTTTATTTATGTGAATCTATGATCACATTTATTTCAAGTAAGAATGCAGTTGATGGTATGGTTGTAAAAAAGCCTTTTGAATCAAAGCGTGATGATCTTTCTCCTTTGGTAGCTGGTGTTTTTTTAGCAAAGCTTCATGATTATGAAGCTTTTGGGGATGATTTATCAGATCCTATTTTCAAATATGATGAAAAATTGATAAGTGATACTTTGGATGCTATTATATCAGAAATTGATTGCTAAAATTCAGGCGGAATACTGAATTCCATTTCTTCTCCTGTTATAGGATGTTTGAATGATATGTAATTTGCTTGAAGCAGCATTCTACTTTCACCTTCTTTTCTTTCTCCATATAATCTATCACCAATAATTGGAAATAATTTTTCTTTACAGTGAACTCTGAGTTGATGTGTTCTTCCTGTGTAGGGCTTAAGTAATAGTCTTGTGGCATATCGAGATCCATAGTATTCAACAGCTAGTCTTTGAAATTCTGTCTTTGCACTTTTACCTTTTTCTGTATCAACGATTTGTGTTGGTCTGTTATCAACATCAAGTCTCAGAGGAAGTTCTATTGTTCCTTCTTTCTCTTTAACAACTCCACGGACCAAAGCAAGGTAGGTTTTTTTTACCTGTCGTTCTTGGAATTGTATGGATAGATTTCTGTGAGCTTCTTTTGTTCTTCCAAGGATAATTATACCCGACGTATCCATATCGAGTCGGTGTGCTGCACTTAAATCAATAGAATCAGGGAATAGCTTTTTCAATCTACTTGTTATGCAATCTTTCAATTCTGGTGCTCTTCCTGGAATAGTAACAAGTCCTGCAGGTTTGTTTACAACTGTTATGTAGTCATCACAATATAGGATATCTAGTCCCAGCATTGTAGGCAGTACGATGGAACACTTCTCTTTGCATGGTGGATAAAAGTGTTTGTGTTTTTTTAATTTTGTATCTTTTCCATAAAAACTCTCGGCAAGACTTATTGGTTGCAGGTTGTGTTCAAAAGCATAACCAAATAGTTTTGGAGCACAGCAATCACCTGTTCCTGAAGGGTAGGTCTTGTTATTTACAATTTCTTTCAATGTAAGAGTTCTATTATCTATTGTTGGGAATTTGTATAAATCTATTATCTTTGCTAGAGTTATTTTGCTTCTTTCTTGTCTCTTTGTGCAGAGTCCTTCTATTTCTTCTTTATCATCAGTTGGGTCAAGTTTTACAATCTTCTCTGTTAGAGCTTTTGTTTCAGGATCATAATTGTTTACTACTTTTTCAAATCCTTCAACATCAAGAAGTGGTGGTACAAATGTTGGGACCAACCATCTACCACAGAATTGACCAGAAAATGCTTTGAGTGTGATTCTTTCTTTTTTGCTATTTTCACAGATTAAAATTCCAAACATAACTCCTACTTTTTCAAAAAGTGGTGCAGTTGGATAGCCTTCATATATATATTTGTTTTTATCAAATTCATCAAACATTTTTAGAAGTTCTTTTTCTGCAATTTCTGATGGTAAGATTGAGTTATTTATCATTTGAGTTCCTTATTAAATTCAAAACAAATATACAAGAAATCTCTTGGTAATTAAAGGGTTGATGCATTTTAGTTAACATCTATTATCTAAAAAAACACTGATATGCTTTACTTAACCACCCCTTTGCATTTCTTTACAACTTCTTTTTTGGAAAAAATAGATAAATGATATGTATAAGAACAATTCAAGGAGGTTGATATGGGATAGTTTTTTTAAAAGTTGATGTGCATTTTGTTGGGAAAATGCATCGAAATTTAAGTACATAAAGGAAAAAAATGGAAAATGTAAAGAGCGCTGTTGAGGGAGTCAGTAAGATAAAAAAACTCTCATTTTGGGATAGAATCAAGTTGAAAATTTCTATGATTGATTCCAAGATAAATTTAAACAAAAGTGAAAAAGATTCTAATTCTTTTATAGTAAAAAATAAAGCAATTATTATTGTAGCAATTGCAATTTTATCAACACTAATTATCGTAAATGTGATGTTCAAATCCATTGCTGCTTCTCCTGTTTCTACAATAAGCGAGGATGAAGGAGTCTCTATAATGAGTGACTTGTATTCAACTGAATGGATTTTAGATGATGCATCAACCAATCAAATCACTTTAGAGATGGATCAGATATATGGCAAGATAAGCTTCACTGAGAATTTTACTGATGATGGTCTTAGTCTGCCTGTTAAGTACTACCAGAATGCGGATGATGGCATTTTAGGAGTTGAAATGGGGTTTGTACAATTTGACCGAGAGAATCAGATGTTGTATGCGGTGTTGCCAAGTACACAGCGGTTGAAGTTTTTATACACAAAAGCAGATTCAGGTAATGTTGAGAATATAACTCTGATAAACGACAAAAATAGCAGAGTTTATTACATAAAAAATAAGGTAAAGAATTAGGAGACAATAAACAATGTTAAAAAATAAAGGTTCATATAATAAAAAAAGTGAGTTGGATTTATTTCAATTTGATGAAAGTAATATTAAGAATATAGGAATTGTATCATATATATTTCTTATTGCTCTCATTATTTTCTCACTCTCAATTCAAAGCTGCGAGATTGAATCAATCAATGATCCTAAAGAGGTAGAGGATGAAATTGAGAAGGTGATATCTCTGAAAGAGGAGAAGAAAGAAGGTGAGGACAATAGCAATTCTGATGGTTCAGAGTGTGAAACTGAAAGCAATTCAAGTTTTGTTAGTTTTGATGTTTCAAAAATAACACCAACATTTGATTTTGATTCTTCTTTTGAAAGTCTACATGAGAGTTATTTTGAAATTGATAGTGATGATAATTATTCGATAAGTTTTATTGGAAGTGATAACTATAAAATGGTGAAAATTTCAATGGGAATCAATCGTTATTTTGCAAGTATTGATTCACTTGGTATGAAAGCACAGGTTTTAGATGGTGATTTCAAGGGATTTTTTATTCTTATAAGTGACCATATTTTGTATTTATACAATGATGATGGTGCATTTATATTTGAAGAGTAAAATATAATAGGTAATTGGATAAAGCTATTGCAGATGAGTCGTTAACACTGCAATAGCTTTTCGCATTTTTATTGGTGAATAAATGGAATATCTAAAATGAATATTGCTATAAACATAGGATTTATTTATAGTAGCTCACCTTTAATTGCAACAGGTATTCCGGCAACCATCAAAATTACATTGTTTGCAATCTTTGCAAGCTCTTGATTGAAGAATCCTGATTCATCTCTGAATTCTCTTTCGAGAGATTTTTCAGGTATGATTCCAAGTCCAACAATGTTTGATATTAAGATAATATCTTTATTTGTTTTTTCAATGAGTGCCTTGAGTTCTTTTTTAAGTTCAACTGTATCTTTTTCATCTATTATTAAATTAGCAATCCAGTCAGATATACTATCAATTAGAATGATCTGTGCAGAGTGTGGTATCTGCTCTACGATTTTTGCAACATAATCACTTTCTTGAAATACCAAAAAACTATCATCAATATCTTTATTCAAAGATAAGCATTTGCTTTTAATTTCATCTACTCTTTCACTTGATGTGGAAACCACAGCTCTTTCAGCTGCTGAATTACCAAATCCCAGTGTGTATTCCAAGGCATATGAACTTTTTCCTGATCTGGCACCTCCAATTATTAAAGAGATTTTAGGTTTTCTTTTTGTTTGGATTTTTGCTTCACTGGCTGCTGAACGTAGAGTCTTTGAGTTCATCTTTACTTGGTTGTTATATAATTTCATATGTTTGATATCAATTGTTGGCATGATTTTCTCTCCTAAAATAAATTATATCATAGAAAGATGTAATAAAGAATAAAAATTAAATAAGATATTGCAGCTGCTCTGATTAATTTTTTGAGCTTCTGTTGTTAATAGAAGATTGCTCTTTTATAGATGTTTCCATTTTTCTCAGAAGATTGGAGAGTTCATCTATTTCACGGGATGAGAAAGTTGGAGTCACAAGGGATGCAACTTCTTTAAGGGCTTTAGATAGGTTATAAGCCTCTCTTTCTCCCTTTATTGTAAGTTTCAATCTCTGCTTTCTTCTATCCTTACTGTCATTTACAATACTGAGTAATTCTTTTGATTCAAGAATCTCACATATCTTTTTAACATTTTGATGAGAGGTTGCAAGGAGCCTAGATAATTCCCTTATGCTTGGAGGATTCGGTAATTCATATAGATATAAGAGTAAATCTGCCTGCCTTTTGGTAATTGCAAATTCTCCATCATTCAATCTTTCATTAAAAACTTTGTTTTCAATATCACAGAGCAATGTATTTATATGCTTTATTGATGAAAGCGAGTATTCAACTATGTCTATATCTTCTGTATTTATGCTCATTTATTTATCATCTAAATCAAGACTATCTGGAAGAATGTAGTCATTGAGGTTTGTTGTATGCTTCGCAATTTCGTTTGCTTGTTTATCAAGATCTTCATCACTTAACATTCCAGAACGTTTGATACCATGCTTTTTACGTGTATTTTTCTGCAATTTCTGCTCTTCTTTATAACGTCTTCGTATGCTCTTTCCAGAGCCCATCATTACAGCAACTGGTCTAAGAGAAGGAAAGTTTATGCAGAATATTTGGATTATGCTTGTTAATGGAACTGCTAAGAACATACCAGGAATTCCCCATATGAAACCCCAGAGTGATAGTGATATAAGAAGTACCAATGGAGACAAACCAAGTTGTATACCTTGTACTTTTGGATCAATTATATTTCCTACAATCATCTGTATGGATACAGCTAATATTGCAACATAAATAATGCTAACATAATCAGGAGTGAACTGTATTATTGCCATCAAGATTGTTCCGATTGTTACCATCAGAGATCCAATACTTGGAATAAAGTTCAAAATAAAAGCTGCAACACCCCACAGTGGAGCAAAATCAAGTCCGGTGACATAGGCAGTTAGATAGAACAAAATACCAGTAATTGCACTTATAATAAATTTTATAAAAAGATAACGAGAGACTTGTTTTGTGATTCTTCCTGTTATGATTGTGACTGTTTTAGATCTTTCCTTCGAAAAAGATTCTATAATTTTAGGACTCAAAGTATTTCGTTCTGCAAGTAAGAAGAATAAAAATAAGATGATCAAAATTAAATTCTTGAATAGACCAACAGTTTGAGTAGAAATATTCTGCAATGCTGTCATTGCAACATTCAACCAATCCACATTCAAGCCTGAAAATAATGTATCTCCCGCTTTGAATGTCATATATTCTGACAATTTAGCTGTTAACAAAGAATCCAACATCGATATTTTATTGGCATACGCGGGTAATCCTGATATCAAAGTTTGAACAATTATCAGCATCAACCAAAGCAAAACCACTATAAAAGCTAGAAAGAGTATCAATCCTATAGCATTTGCAATCCAAAACGGAACTCTCATGTTGTCGAGTTTTTCTAGCATTGGATATATAATTAGCATTACAAATCCTGCAAAAGCAATTGGTATCAAGACTGCACTGGCAGCTTTCATACAAAAAAGCACAACAAATATAATCATAACCACAGTTAAAGCTTTTGTAAATTTGCCACTTTCAGCTAATTTATCGTATAGAGATTTACTTCCGTTTTGTTTCATATTATTTATAATAAACTAGCTATTAAAAATCTTCAATATCTGTTATTACTTTCTTATGAAAGAAAGTGATAATCTAAATAGAATTCAGATAGTTTTAATTGAGACTCAAGATGGTGCAAATATTGGATCTGTATGTAGAGCAATGAAAACTATGGGGATAACAAAATTAGTACTTGTTACTAATAATGAATATGATGAGAATAGAGTCAGAACTCTAGCTTTGCATGCAAGTGATATCTGGGAAAATCGAACCGTATATAAAACTTTGGATGAAGCATTAAAAACTTCTATCTACAGTGTTGGTGCAACCAGAAGACGTGGAAAGTTCCGAAAAAGTGATTATTTATCACCAGAACAGCTATCTGATAAAATATCACACATGGGAGAAGGTCTTGTTTCAATTGTTTTTGGACGAGAGGCAAGTGGCTTGACTGATGATGAAGTGAACAGTTGCTCTCAAATTGTTACCATTCCTACAAGCAAAAAATTTCCATCCTTAAACTTATCGCAAGCTGTTCAAATTATTACATACAATCTATTTAATAATTTAAAGCCATATCCAGTTGAAAATACACCTGTAGATAAAGAGAGAGTTAGACTTGCAGTTGAAGGTTCTATGGATAATCTAGATAACATTGGCTATTTCAAACAGGATCTAGAAAAACAGTGGACAACAACTCTTTTAAAAGATGTTTATGAGAGAGCTCAGTTAACTGAAAGTGAAATTAAAAGACTTGAAAAATTGTTCTATAAAGTTTCAAAAATTGCCAAATATAAAAAAAACTGATATTGTTTAGTTAGATACTTATAAAGGAGTCTCTCTTTATGAATGAAGGTTATTTAAATCCAATGCCACGTGTTGTTGCTCACCGTGGCGACAGTAAACATTTTCCTGAAAATACAATGCCAGCTTTTCTGTCAGCTGTAAAAATGGGAATTGATATTGTTGAAACAGATGTTCATATAACTCGGGATGGAGTTGTTGTCATCTGGCATGACAATACTTTAGAAAGAAATACTGATGGTCATGGAACGGTTGAAGAGCATTCATATGATGAACTTCTGCAATATGATGCTGCTTATACTTTTACTAAAGATAATGGCAAAACTTTTCCTTTCAGAGATACTGGTGTAAAAATTTGTAAACTTGAGGACGTCCTTCTGAGCTGTCCAAATCAAAGATTCAATATAGATTTAAAAACAAAACAAAATGGTATTGTTGAAGAATTCATCAGAATTGTCCGTAAATGTGGAGCAGAAAATAGAGTCTGCTGTGCATCATTTCATCTATCTAATTTGAAATCTATCAGAAGAATTGCTCCCGACATACTTACCAGCATAACTACAGTAGAAGTTGTAAATTTACTTCTGAGACAGAAGCTAAGAATACTCCCAAAAAAGATTGGACATGGAAGAAAGATAATATTTCAAGTTCCAGAGAGAGGATATGGTCTTAAGGTAACAACACCTTTATTTGTACGTATGATGCATGAAAGGGGTGCTGTAATAATGGTTTGGACCATCAATGAGGAATCTGATATGAGAAGACTTTTTAAATTAGGTGTTGATGCAATAATGACTGATGATCCATCTACTGTGATTAAAGTTGCTGAAGATATGGGACTTAGATAGCCATTATGAAGACTCTTGTTGTTTGTTTGAACCCAACTTTTCAGAGGACCATGATTTTTGATCAGTTTGATGAAGGTGAGGTCAATAGAGCTAAAAAAGTATATTTTGATGCATCAGGAAAGGGAGTCAATTGCTGTAGAGTTTTATCTCAGATAGGGCACAGCAATATTCTGTTAACACATGTAGGTGACAAGAATCATGAAGAGATGATTGAGCTCTGCAATAAAGATTTTGTAAAACTTGCCTACTGTCTAGCTCCAGGGAAAAGTAGAACATGTACGACTGTTATCTCATCTAACAGTGTCAGTGAGCTTGTTGAAGAAGCTCATGATGTCAATTCAGAAGTACAAAGAAATATAGAGATCTTATTTGAGAAAAATATTGAATCAGTTGACTCTCTGATAATCACTGGAACAAAACCAAAAGGATACAGTGGTCATCTTTATCCAAGTTTTGTCTTTAAAGCAAAAGAGCTGAATAAATTTGTTTTGTTAGATTTGAAAGGAGCTGATTTAATAAATTCACTTAAATATAGACCTGATGTAATAAAACCAAACCTCAGTGAGTTTGTTAAAACTTTCTTTCATAAAGATATTTTGGAAAATGAAGAGAGTGATTATTTGAAAGAAGAAGTAATAACAAAAATGAAGTCTATATTTGAAGAATTTGGAGTTGTATCAGTTATAACTCGTTCCACAAATAACATATGGGTTTATGGGGATGAAGGATTCTTTGAAATTGAGATTCATAAAGCTGAAAAATTTGTCAATCCAATTGGGTGTGGTGATACTTTTGCAGCAACTCTCACCTCCAGCCTGACAGGTGGAAAGAAATTAAAAGAAGCTATCTGTGATGCAGCTTTGAATAGCAGTATAAATGTCACAACAGTAAAACCTGGAAGTCTTTTATAGATTCCTATTTTTGAAGCGCTCTCTGTAAACTGTAGGTGTCATGTTGAATTCATTTTTGAATTTTTTTGTAAAATAACTTGTCTCACCAAAACCACAATCAAGTGCTATATCAACAATCTTCATGGAAGTGGAGATCATCAATTCTGCAGCCCTTTGAAGTCTGAAGTTTATTACATACTGCATAGGGGTGGTACCAAGTGTATTTTTAAAACATCTGAGAACCTCACTCTCACTGATATTTGAATTAGCTGCTATCATGCCAACACTTATATTTTCACTGTAATGAGTGTTTATGTAATTGAGCATATCTTTTGATCTTTTTGCATCTCTAAGTGTCTTTTGAGATGGAATCTCAATTTTTGAAGATCTATGCTTAAATAAATCAAACATTATAGATGATAGCTCTTCTCTTACTTTGAATTCATATCCATCATTGGCTATGATGCACTGTTCATGAGCTTCCAATGATTTTTCAAGAATCCTTTTTTGCCAAGGTATTTTCTTACTCAAAAAAACTTCATTTAAAGCTGGGTCCTTAAGAATTGGGATCAAATATTTCTGATAAAAGATGCTATTGCTATTTCCACCAACAAGTCGATGATGAAATACAATTGATTTTAAATCTCCCTCTTGATTGTTGCAGTTCGATACAAAGTGCATGGCTTCTGAATTTATAAAAAGTCCATCTCCCTCTTCAACAATATATTGTTTGTTTCCAACTCTTATATCCAATTTATTATGAGTTACAACAATAAGTTCAAATTCATCATGCCAATGCCATGGAACATTTTCTATATATAAATTATCATTGTAGATAGCAATTGGAAAATTATAAGAACCATGCTCATTGAGCTCTCTTTTATTATGTCCAATTTCAATACCACAGGCTGTTGGATTCATGAAAGTATCTCCTTTTTTGAATGTATTATCATATGTTTTTCAGTTTTTATAATAGAATGATACTTGTTCTGTCGATATAATACAAGAAAAATACAAAGTGGAGTTGTCTCATGATTGGATTGTTACTTGCAATTATCTATCTAGCTTTTATAAGTTTGGGTTTGCCTGATTCATTACTGGGTGCTGTTTGGCCATCTCTTTATACTCAAATCAATGTTCCTTTGTCCTATGCAGGTATACTCCAGATGTTGATTGCAGGATGCACTGTAGTATCAGCACTGCAGAGTGATAGACTTACTAAAAAAATGGGCACAGGTCTTGTAACAGCTCTAAGTGTTTTGACAACTGCTGTTGCATTGTTTGGATATTCAACAAGCACGGCCTTCTGGCAGCTTGTATTGTGGTCCATTCCTTATGGACTTGGAGCTGGGTCTGTTGATGCAGCTTTAAATAATTATGTAGCGCTTCATTTTAAAAGTCGTCACATGAGTTGGTTGCATTGCATGTGGGGATTAGGTGCCACAGCAGGTCCTCTGTTGATGAGTCTTGCTCTTACAAATGGAGGAGCATGGCAGGGTGGATATCGCTATGTTTTCTATATCCAGATAGTTTTGACAATCATTCTATTTATGTCTTTGCCTTTATGGAAAAGAGCTCCAATTGAAAATGTAGATAAAATTGGTGATATAACTTCAAAAAGAGTGCTATCAATAAAAGAAATTTTGAGAATTCCAGGGGCAAAATCTGTTATGATCATGTTCTTTGGATACTGTGCATTGGAGCAAACAACAGCTCTTTGGGCTTCAAGTTACCTTGTGTTGAATGAAGGTCTATCACCTGATAAAGCTGCTAGATTTGCAGGTCTCTTCTTCTTAGGAGTCACTGTTGGGCGAGCTATCAGTGGATTCATAACCTTCAAACTCAGTGATAATCAGATGATCAAACTCGGGTTGGGCATCATCAGTGTTGGAATAATCATGATTCTTTTACCATTGAATAGTGATGCAGCTTACATAGGGTTGATAATAGTTGGTCTTGGTTGTGCTCCAATATATCCTTGTATAATCCATTCAACACCAGCTAATTTTGGTTCAGATAAATCTCAAGCAATAATTGGAGTTCAGATGGCTAGCGCCTATATTGGCTCTTGCTTGATGCCTTCTTTTTTCGGCTTTTTATCAAAGTATGTAACAATCAGTTTTTTCCCTATTTATCTGACCATTCTGCTCGTGATAATTGCAGTGATGCATAGAAAATTAATGATTCAAACAGGCAATAGAAATTAGATGATGTAAAAAAAAACGAGGCTATTATATATTCAATAGTCGCGTTTTATATGAATTGGAATTATTTATTGCTCCTTTGTAAGTTCTTCTTGTTTTAAAATTTTGGTTAAAATAAGCAGAGCTACTACAGCAGTGAGACCATCAGCTATTGGCTGAGCTATGAGTTATCCTGTGAATCCAAACAGATTGTTCATCAAGAAAAGCAGAGGGATGAAGAAGATTCCCTGTCTAGCAATTGATATGAACAAAGCTGCTTTTCCTTTTCCAAAAGCTTGAATTGAGGTATTTGCTATCATCTGTGGACCAACAACCAAGAACAAGAATATCTGAAGTCTTAAAACTCTTGCTCCCCAATAAACTACATTGTCTATTGGAGTGAATATTCCAACCATCTGATTGGCTATCAAGTAGAACAACACAAAGAGAACAATTCCAACCATTTCTGTTATTTGAATTCCCTTCTTGATAATTTCATTAACTCTGCCGAAGTTTTTGGCACCATAATTATAACCTACTAGAGGTTGTGTGCCAGCTCCAAATCCCATGAAAATAAATGTTCCAATGTATATGAGTTTTTGTGATATCCCAATTCCTGCTATCGCATTTGTACCATAAGGAACAGCCAAGTTATTGCATATTATTAAAGCAACACTCATTAGAAGTTGTGAAAGAGTTGCAGGAATACCAATTTTGAAAATTTCAGCAAAGATGGTTTCTTCAGGTTTGGCATATTTAAAAGAGAATTTTAAAAGAGACTTACCTGTTTTGTAGAAGTAGAAATAATAAATAATTCCACTTATGTTTCCTAAAATTGTTGCTATAGCAGCACCTTCAATGCCCATATCTAAGACAAATATAAATATTGGATCTAAGATTATATTTACAATTGTACCTATCAACATGCCAACAATAGATTGCATTGCAGCACCTTCAGCTCTCATCAACTGTCCGATAGCAAAGTTACACATAACGATAATTGCGCATGCTATCATTACCTTTGAATATGCTGCAGCAAATGGATAAACTTCAGGAGATGCACCAAGTGTGATTACAAAAGGTTTTAGAAGTATCAGACCAATGACACTCATGATGGCTCCAAGAACCAAACCGGAAGCTATTCCAATTGATAAAGTTTGATTGGCTCTCTTTTGATTTTTTTCACCAAGGCATCTTGAGATATAAGAAGCAGCACCTGTTCCAACTATATTGGAGACAGCCATCAATATAAGAAATACAGGAGAGGCTATATTTGCAGCAGCAAGTTGATTGGCATCCCCAATCTTGCCTATAAACCATGTATCTACTAGGTTATATAATACCTGTACCATCATTCTAAAACAACTGGAAGTGACATCTTGAGAATTGCATTCTTAACTGGCATCTCACTTAAAATATATGTTCTATCATTTTCCATCATACATATCCTTTTTTTACTTAATCGTAAATAACCAAATCAATTGTTAAAGAATTAGTACTTTCTGTCAATTGAAATGTAGAATAAAAAAGAATTGAAGTATGTTATAATTGTAAATATCAATACAGAGATATTATCTAATAAAGAATTGGGCAGTTCATGCTATTGAAAAATAAATTTTTGTGTAATATTAATTACATATATCGATTGAGGAGAGAACAAAATGGTCAGACACATTGTACTATGGAATTTTAATGATTCTGTTAAAGAAGAAGATAAAAAGAACATAAAGAAAGGAATGAAAGAAAATCTTGAAGCTTTATTAGGGAAGGTTCCTGGATTGCAAGAGATCAAATTCATTGAAAATTCATTGGAAGGTAGCACTCACGAATTTGCTCTCTTTACTGAATTTGATACAGAAGAGCATAAGAGAGGATATTCAACTCATCCATCTCATGTACATGTAGCAAATACATTTGTAAGACCTTTTACAGCAGATCGTAAATGTCTTGATTATGTAGTTGAGTAAGCAATAAATACGAATTGATAATTGACATTCTCATTAATTTGGGGATGTTTTTTTTATCTAATAAAACTGAAATATTGATTCCATTGAGAGTGTGATGTATTTGAACGTGGGATTTTAAAATATTTCAAACTCAACAATTTATTATAATTCTTTACATCCATTGTTTGGGCCTGTATTATTAGTAAATATTCATATTGAATATTTTGGAGAGTGCACAATGTCTGATAATTTTAATCATTTTGATTCAACAACACAGTTACTGGAATCTAAGGTAGCAGCCCTAGAGGAAGTTATCAAGCAAATTCAAGAGGAGAAAAATGACAAAGAATTGTTAGATTTTCCTTGGGTTGGAAATCTGGGGCAATGGTACTGGATGGTGCCAAGTAATCAGGTTATTTTTAATGAGAAGAAAGTGACAAATCTTGGTTACAGTATGGAAGATCTTCCTGATTTGGTTGGATTTGATTACTTTACTGAAAAATTGCATCCCCTTGATTATGACCGTGTTATGGATAATATGAAATCTCATCTGATGGGGTTGAGAGATTCTTATGAAGTTGAGTACAGAATTCGAGCAGCAAATGGTGAATATATTTGGTATTATGATCGAGGAAAAGTCACAAAAAGAGATGAGAGAGGAAATGTCCTTTTGGTATCTGGAATTGTATTTGATATTAATAAAAACAAGCAGATTGAAAGGGAACTTAAAGAGGCAAATGAAAAACTCAGTGAGATGGTGAATGTTGATGCATTGACTGGAGCATACAATCGAAGATATATCCTTAAATATTTAGAAAATGAAATTATCAGAGCAAAAGAAGACAGAGCATCTCTCTCTTTAATTATGTTAGATGTAGATCACTTCAAGCATGTAAATGATGAATTTGGTCATTCCATGGGAGATCATGTATTGAAAAGTATTGTTGATTTGCTAATGCATGAGATGAATAAAGCGAATGAAGGTGAAGCTCTATGTCGTTGGGGCGGTGAGGAGTTCATAATAGTTTTGCCAAACAAAAATAATGAAGAGGCGGTGAACTTCGCTGAAAAGTTAAGATCTAGCCTTTGCAATAATACCATTGATGGAGTTGGGACAATAACAGCAAGTTTTGGAGTATCAAGCATTATCAGTAAAAATGATGATTCAAATATTTTAATAAAAAAGGCTGATGACTTCATGTACAGAGCAAAACAAGAAGGACGAAATAAAGTCAGTTTTTAATTTTTTCATGTTTGAGACTTATATAAGTTAGTAAAACAACGCTATCCGACTTATGTCAACAACAGATAAAGTTGATATCATCATTTGTTTTGGTCTAAATTCTTTCATTGGTTTGATATGCTTTATTGTTTTATCATATATTTTAACTTTTATGTTACAAAAATATTCTAAATTTTCTTTTTATTTAGTATACTCATTTTATGGAAAAATCAATTATAAGTGTTGTCGGAAAAGACAGAGTCGGAATTATTGCTAGGATTTGTAGCTATTTAGCTGACAATGACGTAAACATCTTGGATATCACCCAAACTATTGTTGGTGGTTTATTTCAGATGATGATGATTTGTGATACTGATAAGTGCACAAAAGAATTTCATGTAGTTGCAGAAGAACTACACGGTGTTGGTGATGAACTTGGTGTTCAAATCAAACTCCAGAAAGAAGAAATTTTTGAAAAGATGCAGCGCATCTAGGAGGTGTTAATGCCAAGTCTACATGAAGTCGTTGAAACAAACGAAATGTTTGAAAAAGATAACTTAGATGTAAGAACAATTACTTTAGGCATAAGCCTTTTGAGTTGTATCGATAGTGATCTTGAAGTACTGAAAAAAAATATTTATGAAACAATCACAACAACAGCTAAAGATTTAGTTAAAGTTGGAAAAGAAATTGAAAGTGATTATGCAATTCCTATTGTTAATAAACGAATATCCATCACACCTTTAGCTTTTATTGGTGCATCTGCTTGTAAGACAAAAGAAGATTATGTTGAACTGGCTATTGTGCTTGATCAAGCTGCAAAAGATGTAGGTGTTAACTTTATTGGTGGTTTCTCTGCTATACCTGCTAAAGGTATGACAAGAAGTGAGGAACTTTTAATTAGATCAATTCCTCAAGCTATGGCAAAAACTGATTGTTTATGTGCATCCGTTAATGTTGGATCTACAAAAACTGGTATCAATATGGATGCTGTAAAATTGATGGGAGAAATTGTTAAAGAAACTGCAATTGCAACTAAAGATCATGATAGCATTGGTTGTTCAAAATTAGTTGTTCTTTGTAATGCTCCTGATGATAATCCTTTCATGGCTGGTGCTTTCCATGGTGTGACTGAAACTGACAATGTAATCAATGTTGGTGTTAGTGGCCCTGGTGTTATAAATGAAGCAATTCAGACAGTTAAGGGAAAAGATTTTACAGCATTGTGTGAAATTATCAAACAGACATCATTTAAAGTTACAAGACTTGGTCAATTGGTTGCTCAAGAAGCAAGTAAAAGATTGAATATTCCTTTTGGAATTTTAGATCTTTCTTTGGCTCCAACCCCTGCAATTGGTGATTCTATTGCTGAAATTTTAGAGAGTATGGGGCTTGAGGAAGTAGGTTGTCCAGGAACAACAGCAGCTTTAGCTCTGTTGAATGACCAGGTAAAGAAAGGTGGTATAATGGCATCTTCTTCAGTTGGTGGTTTGTCTGGTGCTTTTATCCCAGTCAGTGAAGACCAAAACATGATAAACGCTGCAGCAAGTGGTGGTTTATGCATTGAAAAGCTTGAAGCAATGACATGTGTATGTTCTGTTGGACTTGATATGATTGCTATCCCTGGTGATACCGAAGCAACTACAATTGCAGGGATAATTGCTGATGAAGCTGCTATTGGGATGGTAAATGCCAAGACCACAGCTGTAAGAATCATACCTGTAATAGGTAAAACTTTGGGTGATTCAGCTGAATTTGGTGGTCTTTTGGGTTTCGCACCAATTATGAAGGTGAACACAAAATCATGTGCAGAATTCATAAACAGAGGTGGAAGAATTCCAGCTCCAATTCATAGTTTTAAAAACTAACAGTATATTATTTTAAAAATAAAACACTCACATTTGTGATATGGTACCTTTGAAGTAGAAACAAAATTTAACTACTTCAAGGGTATTTTTTTTTGAAAGCATTTTGTTGTTTGTAGAAAATGATGAAGAGATCACTGAAAATTATATAGAGCATTCATTCAAATGTTTTGATATTAAGTTTTGTGGAATGCTGACGATGATGCATAAAAAAAGAGATACATAAATGCATCTCTTTTATAAAAATATGAAGTTTTTAAATTTAATTATCTAATAAAGCTTGTTGCCTTTTATGAATTCTCTTGTCTCTTTGAATATTACTGGACTCAAAAGAAGAAGAGCAATTATATTAGGAATGGCCATCAAACCATTTACGATATCTGCAATTGTCCAAACCTGAGATAAGGTAAAATAAGGTCCAATAAAAATTGCAATCATAAAAATTATTCTATATATTGTCTGCATTTTCTTGTTGTTGTTAGATAGATATGCAAGACATCTCTCACCATAAAAATTCCAACCTAGAATTGTTGTGAATGCAAATACCATAAGACAAATCATTATTATAAAAGCAGTTACATGATGAGGAAAAGGGAGTCCTGTTTCAAAAGCATATGATGTAACAGCAATTCCTTCCTTACCAATATTCCATGCACCAGTGATTACAATGGTAAGTCCGGTTATTGTACAGATTATTATTGTATCAAAGAAAGTACCTGTCATTGAGATAAGTCCTTGATGAACTGGACTCTCTGCTTTTGCTGATGCAGCAGCAATAGGAGCTGAACCAAGACCTGCTTCATTGGAGAATATACCACGAGCAATACCTTTCTGCATTGCAATGATCATTGTTCCAATAGCACCACCACTTACGGCTTTCATCCCGAATGCACTCTTCACTATTTCAACAATAGCTGCAGGAACAGCCTTAATATTGAATACAATGAATATGATACCAATTAGAATATAACTTACAGCCATAAATGGAACTATCTTCTCTGCAACTTTTGATATCCTCTTGAGTCCACCAATGATAACAAGACCAACTAAGAAAGTTAAAATCAAGCCAGTGATTGAGACAATAAGAGGGTACTGGTTTCCGAACATGCTTATTGTATGATTGTTGTTTGGATCAAAGAACATACCAGCTGCATTTGTTATTCCATTTACCTGAGTGAATGTTCCAATACCAAGAAGAGCAACACCAATTCCAAAAATAGCAAATAGGACTGCAAGAAATTTGAAGTTCTTTCCAAGTCCATATTCTATGTATGCAAAAGGTCCACCAGTCACACTGCCATCTTCATTTATCTTTCTGAAACGAATTGCAAGAAAGCCCTCACTGTATTTTGTTGCCATTCCAAAGAACGCTGCTACTATCATCCAAAAAAGAGCTCCTGGCCCCCCTTGGCATATTGCAGTTGCAACTCCTATCATATTACCAGTACCTATGGTAGCTGATAAAGCGGTGCATAGTGCAGCAAAAGAGGATATCTCTCCTTTACCATTGCTCTTGCCTTTGAAGGTGTTTTTCAAAGCTAGTCTTAGCTTGGAAATTTGGAGGAAGTGCAGTCCGATTGAAAGAAATATTCCTGTAACAAGAATTATAACTATCAGTGGCACTCCCCAAATTAAATTGTCTAAAGTATTTAGAAAATCTGACATAGTATAGTCCTTTTTTTTAGTTAAGGACGATACTAGCAAATTAAATAACTAATGAAAAGTGGTATTTTTCTATCATATTAATTATAATATCAAATTAAAATTAAAAAAAATAAGAATACATAAAAAAAAACTAAAAAATTTAGGTATTATTAAAATATTGTATATTTAATGAATAAATATGTAAAAAAATGATTATTTAGGATAAAAAGTAGTATAAAGCGATATTTAATTGTTTGCTGCATAAATTTATACAAAAATATAATATATTACTGCATGACTGATTTGTGTAAAAAATGACAGAAATTTATAAGTTTTTTTCCTTTCTTGTATAGTGGGTAATAAAAACAACTATTTTTTATAATTTATAAAACGTTTTTATTAATT
>JALNVT010000005.1 GCA_023231265.1 Sphaerochaetaceae bacterium | reverse complement strand
TCAAATATCCTCCAATTTCTAGATTATCTTTTAATTTTCTGATCACTTCAAACTTTGTTTCCTTATCAAAATAAATTAAAACATTTCTACAAAATATAACATGAAACTTTCTCTTGAAAGGATATTCAATCTCCAATAGATTGAAACATCTGAATATGATCTCATTCCTCAAAAAAGCTTTGATTTGATAATGAGTTTCATCTATCTTATCAAAATATCTAGAAAGCCAGATATCTGGAATTCCTGTCATCTCTGCTTTGGTATAGATACCTAGATTGGCTTTATCTATTACCTTTCTAGCTATATCTGTTGCAAGCAGTTCTTTATTCCATTCCCTTTTTCCAAAACCAAAGAAATCTTCAAGAATCATTGCAATGGTATAAGCTTCCTCTCCTGTAGATGAGGCAGCACTCCATATTCTCAAATCTCCATCAAATATATTTGATGTAATTTCTGGTAATATATTCTGTTCAAAAAATCTGAACTGCTCATTCTCTCTCAAAAAAAACGTGTAATGAGTTGTTATTTGATCAATAAAATAGTGCAACTCAGTACCATCTTTATCTTCAATTAAATATTTATAATATGCTTGAAATGTAGTCAGTTCCAAAACTTCAAGTCGCCTTGATAGTCTGAGGACTACCAAAGCTTTCTTGTTTGCTTTTAAATCAACTCCAGCTTTTGCCTTTATAAAAGAGGAAAGCTTATAAAATTCATCATCTGTTATTTTCATTTAATCCTAATACTTACCAAACTCATTATCACTCAAATTTATATTATTGACCTTTTTTTGAGCCTCACTTATGTTTGAATTGTTGATTCTATCCCAGTTACTTTTCTGATAGTTCTCAATAACATCTTTAGATTGCTTGTTTTTGTAGCCCTTAACAGTGAAATTTGAAAGCTCTCTTCTTAGAAGTACAGCTTGACTTGATAGCTCTTCACTAGCAGCTGCTGTTTCTTCTGCAGTAGCACTTGTTGATTGAACAACGTCTGCAATCTGTATGATTCCTTGATTTATCTGATCAATTGCCTTTGCTTGTTCAGCAGAAGATGTTGCAATTTTATTACCATAATCATCAAGTTCATTAACACTCTCATGTATTTCAGAGAAAGCCTTTGATGTGAGTTCTGCTTTATTTGCTCCAACTTTAATTGAATTCAATGAAGCTTCAATCATAACGGTGGTCTCATCAACAGCATTTGCGCTTTTTGCAGCAAGGTTTCTAACTTCATCAGCAACAACTGCAAATCCTCTACTATACTGTCCGGCTCTAGCAGCTTCAACTGCTGCATTCAATGCAAGAATATTTGTCTGGAAAGCAATATCATCAATAACTTTTATGACCTTGGATATATTTTTAGATGATTCATCAATTCTATTCATAGCGTTGACAAGTTCTTCCATATATTCACTACCATTATCAGCTTCTTGTTTTGCTTTTTTGGTCATTTCATTTGCTTTTTCAGCACTCAAATTATTTTCTTTTACCTGATTGGAGATATTCTGCAATGAGATACTCAGTTCTTCAATTGCACTTGCTTGTTTGCTTGTACCTTGAGATAGAGACATACTTGAATCAGATACCTGAGAGGCTCCAGCTTCTACCTGGTCTGCTGCTTTTATAACAGAACCAATTATCTGATTACCATTTCTTATCAAGGCAGTAAATGCCCGAGTGAACTGTCCAATCTCATTTGTATTGTTGTTTGGAGTGATTGAAACATCAAAGTTTCCACTGGCCAAGCTCTTTGATACAGATACCATTTCTGTTAGTTTGTTCAATTCTCTGATGATCAGAACTGTTAGAATTGTGCATAAGATTGCTGCAATCGATACTATTATCAACAGAAGTCTTTCAGTAAATTGTGTTCTTTCAATGTTGTAATGCATCAATTCATTTACATGAGTTGCTTTTTCTGTTGCCATGATTGTTATGCCATCTTCTTCAGCTGCTATATAATCAATAAGCTCATTATTATACATAAGAAAAGCTTCTTCACTGTCGCCATCTATTGCTAATTCATAAATTCTTTTTTACTGTAGAAATTACATCATCTCTTGTACTTTCATAGATATTGAATGCTGCCAAATCTTCTTGATCAAGACTTGAATTTCTTGCAATATTGACCAAAGTATCTATTTCAGCTGAATACGATTTAGCATTATCATATGCATTTTCAATTATTCGATTACTCTGTGCAGTTGCAATTATATATGCTGATTTATCAATCTTTTGAACATTTGCTGCAATCTTACTGTAACTGACAATAGGGCCAATTGCTTTTTCTTGTATATTTTTATTGCTACTATTGATACTATCAATTCGTATAATACCGACAACTCCCAAACAAATGCAAAAAACAAATAGCAATACATAACCTGCTATTACGTTCTGTTTGATGTTAGATTTTCTTCCTAGTTTCATTTTTGTTTCCTTATTAGTTCTCTTTCAAATTGTTGATATCTACTTTTGATAATAATTTTTCACCATTCAAAAGCAATGCTACCTTGTCATTATATTGTCCAATACCATCTATAAAATTACTTTCATAAGATGTAATAGAAGGTGATGTAGTTATTTGGTCCTCACCTATCTTTACAACTTCCAAAACGGTATCCACAATCAAGCCAAGAAATATATTGTCGATTTCTATTATTATTATTTTCCACTGTGTACTCCACTTTCATCTAATGCTATCTTTATTATAGCATAACAATCCAATATCAAGCTAATTCTTCCATCTCTCATGATGGTGCAACCTGCTATTCCATCTATTTCTTTATATATTTGAAGATAGTCCGGAATAGATTTTGCAACAACTGAATATTGTCCTATAATTTCATCACAATAAATACAGAAATATTCATTCTCTGTATCAACTACAATTATAATACCTCTGTTCATATCCATCTCTTTCTGTTCCAAATCAAAGATTTTATTCAATGTAAGCAGTGGATATAGTTTGTCTCTCACCTTAACAAGTTTGTTATCATTTGGACCATTTATTAAAAGATCTTCTTGTGCCCTGAATGTCTCAACTACATTTACTATTGGTAATGTGAACAGTGTCTTGTTTATTCTTATACTCATTCCTTCAAGAATTGACAGCAAGAGAGGTGTTCTAAGAGATATGGTTGTTCCAACATTCTTTTCAGATTGAATATGTATGGCTCCTCTAAGACTTTTTATGTTCTTTTGAACAACATCCATTCCAACACCACGGCCTGAATAATCTGTCACTTCTTTGTTGGTTGAAAAACCAGGAAGCATGACCAATGATAGCAGTTCTTTTTTACTCATGCTCTCATAAGATTGGTCAATCAAGCCCAATTTCATAGCTTTATTGTAAATTTCAACGGTATCCATTCCTCGTCCATCATCACTGACAGTTATGAGTACATTGGAGCCAATATTTTTGGCTTCCAATGTTATCTTACCATTGGGTTCCTTTCCAAGTTTCACTCTATCTTCTTTGCATTCAATTCCATGATCCAATGCATTTCTGAATATATGCATGAGTGGATCAGATATCAAATCGATGACGTTCTTATCAACTTCAGTCTCCTCTCCAATTACTTCCAATTCAACTGACTTGTTGAATCGCTTGTTCATGTCATGAAGTATCCTGTTCATTTTTACCATTGTAGAAGAGAGTGTTACCATTCTTATAGACATTACAAGTTCTTGCAGCTCAGTGATCATTTTATGAAGTCTTGCTGCATCTCTGTTGAAAGCAAGTGCTCTGCTGGTATCAATTTCTTTTGTTTCTGTTACAAGAGGTTCTGCTATTACAATTTCTCCAACAAGGTTCATAAGAAGGTCCAATTTATCCATTCGAACGCTGATTATTGGATCCACTTGTTTTTTGTAGGTTGTATTTGCAACTTTTTTCAAACTTTCAATTTTTTTATTCACTTCATTCAAAGTATCATCTGTTTTGTTTGATTCTGTCTCTTTTTTTTCTTCAGAGTCCTCAACAATTGGAGTATCTTGAGGATCATCTGCTTCAATTTTTGGTGAGGTGCTGTCTTGTTCATCAAGTAAAGATGAATCTTTTTCTTCACCATCTGCAGCTTCTTCAATATGAAATAAAGGAGAAAAAATCTTTTTCATCCTGAGTCTCATGAATCCACTATCATCAATAACTAATAAAGTTGGTTTGACACTATCTCTCACTTTTATATCACCTTTGATAATTGATTATCTCATCTTATCGTAAATTTCATACTGGAAACATCGAAGAACACGCTTCGGCTTTTGAAGCCACCACAATCCTCACTGATGAGTTGTATGTTATGAGCTTTCAATAAAGCTCTGCAGGCCTCTTCATTTCTTTTTCCAATATCTCCAAATGAACCATACTGTTTCAAACTGCTGGTTCCTCC
The DNA here is from genome assembly GCA_023231265.1 of Sphaerochaetaceae bacterium. Classification (GTDB taxonomy): domain Bacteria; phylum Spirochaetota; class Spirochaetia; order Sphaerochaetales; family Sphaerochaetaceae; genus Pleomorphochaeta. The sequence goes on along the minus strand of JALNVT010000005.1, from coordinate 28,059 downwards.
AACCATCTTTGCCAAAAGGTTTCTTTTCGTTGCTCCTGCAAACTTCAGATAATTCATCATTCGATCAAACCCCTGATCTGCATATCTCGTATCAAACAAAACTTTATCATCAGGAGATTGGGGTAAGAGGACATGTAACATACACCCTACTTGAATTGCAGGATCATAAATCACAAGTGCGATACAGGAACCAAGTCCACAAATAGACAAGGTATCACCTGCATGCCCAAGCACCAGATCACCCATCTTAACAATTTTCTGCATAAACATTTCCCTTTATTTATGGAATAACTAAGTATGTGTTAGTTCGACTAAACATTCAATAAAAAGCAATCTTCTCACTGTTTCTATAAAAGCAACTCATATATGGCAATATATGTAACAAAATTTTAATTTATATTACTTAAAATATCATAATTTGGTAATTATTTGAGAGATTGAGAATCTATAATCAATTCTTTATATTTCTTAAATACCTAGATATCATACAAATTTTTTTCACTTTATTTTGGTAAATTCCAGTTGAAAAGTTTTTTTTACACCTTTATTTATGATATTTTGAAATTTTTAACAGAATTTTGCCTCATTTGAATTTCTATTTTCGCCTTACATTTGAAACCTCAATCAATTGTTAGCATTTTGCTTGACATTTAAACCTGTTAGGATTACTTTCAATTTGCAACTTAGTTGCATTTTGAAAGAATTACTGATTATACAGAGAGGTATATATGAAAAAATTTACATTATTGGCAGTGGCACTTGCTGTAAGCATATCAAGTGTTTTTGCTTCTGGTTCCACTGAAGCTCAATCAAAACCATTGATTGCTGTTACCATCCTACCAGAACAAACATTTGTTGAAAAAGTTGTAGGTGACAAGATGGACATAATAACACTTGTTGGAAAAGGAGCATCTCCTGAAAACTATGAACTCACTCCAAAAGAAAGAGCTCAATTTGAATCTTCCAAGCTTTATTTTACAATCGGTGTTCCTACCGAAGAAATCACCATACTTCCTTATGTAAGTGAAAATACAGAGATAGTATCTTTGCAAGATAGAGTTGATGAGAAGTATTCTACTATAATGATGGGTCCTACAAGAAATCCACATATCTGGTTATCTCCAAAAAGATCAATCACTATGGTAACTGAAATTGCAGAAGAAGTTTCAAAAATAGATGAAAAAAACAAAGACTATTACATGGCAAATGCAGAATCTTATATAAAAGAGTTAGAGCAACTTGATGAATATCTTTCTTCTTATTTTTCTGATTTAGAAAGAAGAGAATTTATAGTTTATCACCCTGCTTTTGATTACTTTGCAGAGGATTACAATCTGAAGGTTGATATAATTGAAATAGAGGGAAAAGAGACAACTGCTAAGGAATTGGCTGCTCTCATTGAAAATGCAAAAGAAGCTGGTATAAAGAATGTTTTCTACCAAGCAGAAATAGCAGATTCACAGAGTGCAACAATTGCAAAAGAATTAGGTGGACGAGCAATTCAACTTGATCCACTATCTCCAGATTATATTGAAAACTTGAAAGAAACTGCTAAATTGATTAAGGAAAATATCTAATGGATTATATTCTTGATATAGAGCATTTGAGTGTCAGATATAAGGAAGGGAATCTTGCTTTATCCGATGTTACAATACAGATTCCAAGAGGAGACTATCTTGGAATCATTGGACCAAATGGTGGTGGTAAATCAACATTGATAAAATCAATGCTCAATTTGATAGACCACCAAAAAGGAACCATCAAGTTTTTTGGAAAAGATTTGAAATCATCTCTGAATAAAATTGGTTATGTTCCACAGTTCTCTTCCTTTGATAAAAACTTCCCTATCTCAGCACGCGAGGTTGTTCTGACCTCAACTGTTGAGAAGAAGGTGAAGCTTTTTCAACGTTACAACAAAAAACAAATTGCAGATGCGAATGAAGCAATGGAAAAAGTTGGTATTTTGAATTTGGCAGATAGACAGATCAAATCTTTATCTGGTGGAGAATTCCAACGACTTCTGATTGCACGTGCTCTTGCACTCAAACCTGAATTGCTCTTGCTAGATGAGCCAACAGCTTCTGTAGACTCTCACTCACGCAGTGTTATATATGACTTGCTTGATAAATTGAATCAAGAAGGAACAACAATCCTTATGATAAGTCATGATACCATGGCTATCTCAAGTAAGGTGAAGCACATTGCCTGCATAAGTGAGAATCTTGTATATCATGGAACTCCTCATCTAGATGAAAACATTGTTGAACATCTCTATGGTTGCAACATTGATCTATTGGGACATGGTATTCCGCATAGAGTTCTTCCAGAACACGATAAAGAGGGAATGTAATATGATAAATACTATTTTACAATATACTTTTTTACAGCATGCCATTGTGGCAATCATTTTCTCCAGTATTGTATGTGGAATTATAGGTGTGATAATTGTTGAGAAGAAGTTAATTTTGATGACAGGTGGTATAGCTCACACTGCTTATGGTGGTGTTGGTCTTGGTTATTTACTGCAGGTGAATCCAATGATCACAACAATAATAGTTGCTGTTGCAGCAGCTCTTGGAATTGGAGAGGTCCAGAACAAAGGTGGAAAGCAAAGTGATATTGTAATTGCAATGCTTTGGTCTCTTGGTATGGCACTTGGTATAGTCTTTATTGCTATGGCTCCTGGATATCCTCCAAATATCAGTTCATATCTGTTTGGTAACATTCTTGCTGTAAGTACTGATAACCTCATTGCAATGTTTATTCTGACTGTTGTCATTTTGAGCATTGTTGTTATGTTCTTTAACTATTGGAAAATATTCCTATTTGACAGAGAATTTGCATCTCTTATTGGTTTGAATACAAAGAAATTTGAAAGAATACTTTTCATTTTGATTGCTCTTTCAATCATCGTTCTTATGGGTGCTTTTGGTATAATAATGTTGATAGCAATGCTATGTGCTCCAGCTGCAACTGCTGCTCTTTACACAGATAATTTTAAATCTAGAATGATCATTGCATCTTTGATTGGTTGCCTTACTTCATTAATAGGTCTTTATCTATCTTATACTTTAAACATTGCAGCATCTGCTACAATTGTTATATGTGCTGTAGTGAACTATTTGGTGACATATATATACAAAGCTAAAAAGCAAAAGAATCCAACAAAGGCTTCAAATTAACTTAAATAGAGAGATAACAATATTAGGTACCAATTTGGTACCTTTTTTTATGATTGATATGAAAGTTTAATTGTAATTGAGATGTTATCATCACTGTCATTTGAGCCATTATAATACTCAACTGGAATTCCACAGTTCAACAACAAATTGTAAGATCCTGTATTGAAAGATAATCCATAATAGGAAGTTGCACTCTCTGCATCAAATGAGAATATATCAATCAAAGCTTCTTGTGTTTCTTCAAGTCCAAGATAAAGAGATGCATATATATCGCGACTCAACTGAAGTCTGAATTCTGCACTGACGCGTGTCTCTCTTTTTGTACTGTCTCCAATATAAAGTAGATCTCCATATAATTTTATTCTAGTTGGATTCAGCTCTCCATTGCTTGAGTATTCAGATGTTATTCCACTTATACCCAAACATAGGTTCTTCCCATATTCTTCAAAGTCAATTGTTGAGGAATCAACATCAAAGTCTTGATCTGATAGCAGAGCTATTACTATATTGTTTGGAAACTCATACCTGAATCCAAATCCCAGATTGAAGAACTGGGATGAGGATACACTCTGATATCTAGAAAAGAATGTTTCAACAAAGTAATCTGTTATTGCAAAGATATTTGTAGATAGTTCATAATCTGATTTCACCATATCAGAACCTGCGTTTATACTGAGTCCCAATGCCAGATTACTTATTTTATATCCCCAATCAATACCAAGAGAGAACTTTGAATAGCCTTTGTAATCTAAAGTGTCCTTTTCTTCATCGTAGGTTCTATCTTCAAGATAGTTTTCCACTTCAAAAGATAAAGATAGATTTGTGCCATAAAAAGTTGCCCCCAAGGTAGAGCCAGGGTTCTGCAAGATAGCATCCATGTTTTCACTGTTATATTGATCGTTTACTAATACATAATATTCAAAGGCAGATGATTCATCATTTCTGTATCCCAGATTGGCAGGATTGAATGCCCCATCTAAGTCAGTAATTGATGTGTTGTTCCAATCACTATCAATACCTAATGAGAACAATTGAAAGCTCACTGCAATTAACATTATAAAAATCAATATTTTTCTTTTCATCAAATACTCTTAAGTGCTTTTGCAAATTGGTCAGGACAACTGGTATTCTTACTACCACAGGTTATTCCTTCCAATTTAGATGCAGCATCTTTTGCATCAAGTCCCAAACACAAGGCTACAATTCCTTTTAAATTACCACTGCATCCTCTTTCAAATTTAACATCTCTAATTATGTTTTCTTCATCAATTTTAAAATAGATATCAGAAGAACAGGTCCCCTGTGTTTTGTAATGATATTTCTTCATTTTTCTTTCCTCATTATTCTAATTTTGTCACATTTATTGATGATAATACATATTTTTATCTTTTTATGCACCTAGTAACATAAAAAGTTGGTACATTTAATTCAGCAAGATTTCCTTCCGAGTTGGTATCTTGGAATATATTTGTTAGATTGAAGCCAGCATCAAGTTGTCCTTGAAGTTGCTCTTCAATTGTATGGGAGAATTGAATTCCCCAATCATTATCTATTGAGAATTTATATAGCTTTTCATCTTTCAATGGATTGAAAGGCAATCCTCTTATGATGGATTTTTCTTCAAGATCGACAAGATAATTGAATCCATTATCAAATCCTGCCATCAAGATTCCACCTTTTTTGAGTACTCTTGAGCATTCTTTCCAAAAGTTATCAAGGCTATCTATGTAGCAATTGGATACAGGGTTGATTATTATATCAAAGCTCTCATCTTCAAAAGGAAATCTCTTTGTCATATCAGCTTTAACAATATCAACATCATAGCCCTCTCTTTCTGCTACAAGTTTTTCTGATTTCAACTGTTCATCAGAATAATCCATCACAGTACATATTGCTCCGGCAGCACTCATGATTGGAATTTGTTGCCCACCACCAGATGCCAATCCTAAAAGTTTCTTTCCTTTCAAATTACCAAACCACTCGTGTGGAATATTAATTGTTGGAGATAATACGATATTCCAATACCCTTCTTTGGCTCGCATGAAGGTCTCATGATCGACGGCAGTTCCCCATTCCCAACCTTCTTTGACCCAGTTATCCACGGTCCTGCTATTTATATCTTGATATACTTTTTCTGTATTCATATCTGTTCCTTTGATTCAACATTATAGCATATGATTTTTAAATTTCAAATATCTAGTCTTTTATACAAAAGGCTCCCCTGATGGGAGCCATGATGATTCTATTGAGATCAGAACCACTTTGCATAGTTGCTTGTTTTTTCAAAGTTAAATTTATCCTGTGCTTCTTTATAGAGATTTGAGTAATATCCACTCTCTTCAACTATTTTTATTTTATAATGAATCTTGTTATTCAGTGATATCTTATCAAGTCCTATTTTGATGGTTTTTATATCTTTATCACCCCACTCTTTAAAGACGGTATTTGTACCAGGTTCAAGTTCTTTTAGAGTTTCCACTGTAAAATTCAAAGACAGACCACCTTTTATTGGTTTGTTTTCAATGTCAAAAATCTCAACAAAACGAGAGGCATGTTTGATCAGTTTTGTCAGTCCAAAACCATCCTCAAAGTAATCATCAGATTCTATGATAATTTGATAAAGTTGATTCTTGAAGAATTTAAATTTCATCATATTATGATAATCTTCTTCAAAAAGGTTGAGATAAAAACTTGTAAGCAATTCATTGTCTTTGTCGCTATCAAATATTGTCTGTCGGTGCTTGAATGCTTCAATCTTGTTTCTAGCTACTTCAACAGAATCACCAAAGTTTATTGTTTGATATGCTCTTATTTCTTCTACCATAATACACTCCTCATTTCAATAATTTCTTCAATTACAAGTGTAGTGCAAAGTTTTTAAAATACAAGAGAAATGCAATCTTTTTCATACAATTTTTAAAATATGTTGCATTTTTAAAATTATAAAATAATTTGATTGTAAATTGCTCTCGTGATTGCTATCATAGAAATATGAATAATTGCATGACGTTGAGCAACAAAATAGAGAACTCTACTTTTTTACAGCTGCCAACCAAGATGGACCTCTTAGGTCTTACTTTTGACTCCAGAGAGGTACACGAAGATTTTGCTTTTTTTGCTTTTTCTGGAATACACACAGATGGAAATCTTTACATAGATAGAGCAATAGAGAATGGTGCTTCTTTGATAGTTTGTGAGATTGAGCCTGAATCTTTGATCTGTGGTATTGGATATCTTTTGGTACCATCCACTCGCTCTAGCTTTGCAATTTTCAACTCTTATTTTTATGATAGGTCTGATGAAAAACTCAAGATTATTGGGGTAACCGGTACTGATGGCAAGACAACAACTTGTTGCTATCTCTATCACTTTCTAAAGATGCTAAATTATAAGGTCGCCCTTTCAACCACAGTTTATCAAGATGATGGCAAGGATCTAATTAAATCTCCAAACAGACAGAGCACACCAGAGGCCGACGTTCTTCATTCTTTCTTCAAAAGATGTGTTGAGCATGATGTGGAGTACTTAATTCTTGAGACAACATCACATTCGCTTTCAGAAGAGATGGATAGATTGAACACAATCAAATTTGAGATGGCAATAATCACCAACATAACATCAGAACATCTTGAGCTGCACAAAAGTATAGATAGATATGTCGATGCAAAATGCAATTTGATCAGAAATTTAAAAGAAGGTGGAACCTTCATTTCGACTCTAGATAACATTCATCTTGATGAATGTCTGAAGGTTGCAGACAAGCACAGGTCTTTTATTCTGAAGCGAGATCTGATGTACGAGATAATAAAGCATGATAACATGCTTCCATTAGATGTCTCTATTAAAAACAAAGTATATAAAACAGATATGCATATTGATGTGTTTGTTTCAAATGCTCTTCTTGCAGCAGGTGCAGCATCCATTATTTCACAATTACCTGTTGAGACTTTTTTATCAAAGATCAAAGACCTCATGCATATAGATGGCAGATTCATTGTTATTGAAAACAACCTAAACATAAATTTCATTGTTGATTTTGCCCATACAGCCGATGCTTTTCATCACATCATGAAAAGTTTGAAACCAAAGAGCTCTCGACTGATTGCTTTATTTGGATCTGGTGGAGAGAGAGATGTTGAAAAAAGAGAGCAGATGGGCAAAGTAGCATCGTCTTTCTGTGATATAATAATTTTAACCGAGGAAGATCCAAGAGATGAGGGTGATGATAAGATCACATCCGATATTGCAGATGGCATTTCAGATACACCTTTTGTTAAAATATATGATAGAATGGATGCAATAAAATATGCAGTAAAGATTGCAGATGAAGCTGATGTTGTACTTTTTCTAGGAAAGGGCCATGAATCGTCAATTCAAAGAAGATATTCCAAAATTCAATGGAATGAAGAGAGTGCAGTCAGAGCTGCAATTGAAGAAAGAGAAAGAGATGAAAGTAACAGATAATATTATAAAGAATTTAAAGAACCACAACATTGCATTGGTTTATGGAGGAAATTCTCCAGAGCATGAGGTATCAATCTCTTCTGCTAAGGGAGTCTACTCCATTCTTAAAAAACTATGCAAGAAGGTCTACTTGATTGGTATATCACGTTCCAATCAATTCTATCTTCAGAACTGTGATATGTATAATGATAGATTTGAAATTATTGATAATTATCAGATATCAAATGAGATAACTCCAATCAATGAGCTGTATCTCAGACCTGGAAAAGGTTTTATATTGCAAGATACTCTTCTTCCTCTTCATCTTGTATTTCCTGTGACCCATGGTGTATTTGGGGAAGATGGTCAACTTCAGGGTCTTATGTCTATCTGCAACATCAGATGCTGTGGCTGCGATACAGCATCAAGCAGTATCTGCATGTCTAAGGCTCACTGCTCATCAATTCTGAATGATAATGATATTGATACAATAAAAACAGTGATCTTTGATAAGTACAGAAACAACATATCATTGACCGATGTCCAATCTGTTTTAGGAAAGAACCTATTCATAAAAAGTGAGACCACAGGAAGTTCAATTGGGGTTCATGTTTTTAAATCAGATGATCAATCGTCATTTGAAAGCTCTGTATCTGAATCCTTCACACACAGTGATAGAGTTCTGATTCAACCTCTCTATGAAAACTTCAAGGAGATTGAATGTGCTGCACTTGAATATGATGGTGAGATAGTAATAGGTGGTCCTGGTACTGTGATAAAACATGACGGAAGTACATTGCTGTCTTATGAGAGTAAATATGCAAAGGTTGATGGAGCCTACATGGATGCATCAGCTCCTCTTGCTGATGAGATCAGAATGAAATGTCGAGATATTGCCAAAAGAGCTTTTGAGATTCTCAATTTGAAAGGATATGCGAGAATAGATTTCTTTTTGGATTCTGATAACAATGTCATTTTAAATGAAATCAACACATTACCTGGTCTCACTTCCACCTCTCATTATCCTCTTTTGATAGAAAGTGAAGATATTCCATTCCTTGATTCAATAGCTTTGATTGTAGCTGGAGGGATTGATGGGTAAGGAAAAGACTTTTTTTCATGTGGACCTTGATGCCTTCTTTGCTTCAGTTGAAATGCTTGATGATCCTTCTTTGAGAGGAAAACCTGTCATAATTGGAGGAACTGGTCCAAGATCAGTGGCCTCTACATGCAACTATGAGGCAAGAAAATATGGTGTTCATTCAGCTATGCCAATGGGCTTAGCTATGAAACTGTGTCCAAATGCTGTGATCATTGGAGGCCACTATTCAAGATATCTTGAAAAGAGTCGCCAAGTGATGAATATATTCTCAGAGTTCTCTCCATCTGTGATGCAGGTCTCTATTGATGAAGCTTTTCTTGATATGAGTGGTACAACCACTCTATTTGGTCCTCCGTTTGAAGCTGGGATAAAACTCAAAAACAGGGTCAAAGAAGAGACAGGTTTGACAATCAGTGTTGGAATTGGTCCAACTCGCCTTATAGCAAAAATGGCAAGTGATTTCAACAAACCTGATGGCATATGTATTGTTGAGAAAGGAAGAGAGATTGAATTTGTAGATGCAATAGGTCTTCCAAAACTGTGGGGTGTCGGTAAGGTAACCCAGAGGCTTCTGAAGCAGAGGCATATAACAACAAATGAGCAGTTGAGAGCTTTTTCAAAAGAAAATCTAGAATCTTTATTTGGTTCCTCAATGGGGAATTATCTCTACAATGTTGTCAGGGGCATTGATACTGGCATTTATGATCGAGAGGTGAAGAGTCACTCAATATCTACAGAAAGAACTTTTGGGGAGGACCTTGCTTCTGAGGAAGCTCTTTCTACAAATCTTCTTGATATGTGTTATGAGATTTTTTATCGTTCCTTGCAGGAAAAAAAGATGGCAAAGACAATTGGAATCAAGATAAGATACAATGACTTCACCACGGTCTCTGCACAGATGACTCCAGATATGCCTATATACAATGCAGAGCAGATTTATGATTATGCAATAATTCTTTTTAAGAAAAGATGGAAAAATGCACCTGTCAGGCTTTTGGGAGTCGGTCTTTATCAAACCTACAGCAAAGATAATATGATTCAAGCTGATCTGTTTGATGAGGACAACAAGAAGAAAAGAGAGGTCGAAAAGATTGCTCTATCTTTAAAGGCTTCGGGGCTGAAGATAACAAAAGCAACTCTTCTGAACAATAAAAAAAGTCGCCACAATGCAAATGCACATCGTGACCTGGATGAAGATTAGTTTTATCTGTTAAAAGAGAAAAACAACTGTTAGAACTATAGATAGTATTATTCTGTACCAACCAAATACAGAGAAATCATGGGCTCTTACATAATTCATCAGTGACTTGATTACAAGAAGAGATACCACAAATGATACCACACACCCCACTGCCAAGATGCTGTACTCACTACCTGAAAAATCAAATCCAAGTTTTATTATCTTCAGCAGTGATGCTCCAAACATAACTGGAATTGCCATGAAGAAAGAGAATTTGGCTGCAATTGGTCTGTCGATTCCTGTTATTATACCACCAAGTATTGTAGAACCAGATCTAGATGTTCCAGGTATCAAAGCAAGAACTTGGTAGAATCCCATTATAAGGGCGTCTTTATAACTCATCTGCTCAAGTGTTGTGACTCTCATCACCTTATTCTTATCACGCTTTTCTATGGCAACATACAGAACACCATAAACAAACAATGCTGCAACAATTACATACCAAACAGATAGATAACTGTCTATTATATCATCAAGCATCAGGCCAAATACTGCAGCTGGTATTGTAGCAACCACAACTTTGAGCCACAGAATCCATGTACTTTTTTTCTGCTCTGTATCTTTTTTGAATGAGAAAGGATTCAATGTAGAAAAATAGAGAACAATAACGGCTAAGATTGCACCCAATTGAATAACCACCATGAATAATTCTTTGAAGGCTGAGCTTACATTGAGTTTCAAAAATTGGTCTAATAATAATAAGTGTCCTGTACTGCTGATTGGAAGCCATTCTGTTATACCTTCCAATACTCCAAATATGACTGATTTTAATATTTCTAACATAATGGTGGTAATAATAGAATATTAAAATAATTTTCACAAGTAAAACACGATAGTTTGCTACTTAATTAAGTCCGTATTATTGTATTTTTTTATCTGTTTAACTAAACTATATCATCAAGAGGTTTTTATAATGAACAAAATAAGAGACGAGATATCCTATCGCGTCGATATGAGTGAAGAAGAGGAAAAACAGCTAAGTCTTGAACCAATTGATGAATTATTTGAAGAGTTAGATGATATAGGAAAAAAACTTGATATGTACAGTATTGACTGAGCATTCAACTATTCTCACAACAAAATCGAGGAAGTTTTCGAGAAAGAGATCAAAACAAAGTTTGTGAGACTTAAGGATGAAAAGACTGAAGGTAAATCTATCGTCAATGAAACAAATTCAATGCTTCATAAAATAGGTGCTTCAATTGTAAAAACCACCAAGTCTTTCAATGGTGCTCAAACAGCCACAACTGTAGGTGAGATCATTGTTTCATTTGTTATAATCATGCTATCTCATGAACTGACATCCTATTTTGTTGGTCACTATGCCGCTTTGATAAGCACAACAATTATTGTTGCTATTTTTGCCCTTTTCAAGATATTTATTGAAAAGAGGTACATCACTAAAATGAACAAGAAAAGGCAGAAAAGAATTTATAGGAATTCTCTTCAGAAAACACGTAAGGCTTTCATTCAGATGTTCATATTCTATATAAAGGTAAATCGTTTTGATGAAAAACATAAGGATCTAAATGGTGAAAATCGTCATTTGAAAGCTTTGGAATTCATTAAAGAAAATCATCCAAAACTGGAGGACATTTAATGCAGGCTTCTACTGAGGAATATAGCTCAGATTAGTATTGCATTCTACTTCTAATACATGGTAAATTTATTTTATATATAAGGAACGATAATGGCATTACATATAGTTTTATTTGAACCAGAGATTCCACAGAATACAGGAAACATTGCAAGAACATGTGCTGTAGTTGGAGCCTCTTTAGATTTGGTATATCCACTGGGATTTAGTATTGATGAAAAGCATGTTAAAAGAGCTGGTCTTGATTATTGGGACAAGCTCAACATAACAAAATGGAAATCAATTGATGAATTTATGGAAGCAAAAAAAGATGAACGTCTTTTTATGTTCACAACAAAAGCACCAAAATCATATCACCAAGCAGACTACACAGGTCCTGGCGATATCTATCTAATTTTTGGAAAAGAAACCAAAGGTATTCCAGAACAGGTTTTGGTAGATAATGAAGAATCCTGTGTTAAAATTCCAATGAGAGAAGAAACTAGGTCTTTGAATCTTTCAAACAGTGTGGCTATTGCTGCATATGAGGTTTTGAGACAGTTAGATTTTCCAGGTCTAAGTGAGAAAGGACATCTACATAATTTACATTGGAAAGATGAAGTTTAATTATTTTTTAATAGGAGCATAGAATGTTAGAACTGGACCTTACGAAAGCGCAGAGGGAAAAAGAAGCTAAAATTAGTTTCATCGGTTTGGGAAACATGGGATCTGCAATTGCTAAAGCAATCGCTTTTCAAAACAAAGAAGATAAAACAAGTTTTTCTGTAGGTTTGTTTGATGCAAATCCATCACAGATTTCAGCACTTGAAAATTATCTAGAAGATGAAGGTACCAAAGCTTACTCCTATGACAGTATTGAAAGCTTAGTTAAAAATAGCGCAATCGTTGTTATATGTGTGAAACCTCAAATTCTTCCTGCAATCTATGAAGAATTAAGAAACAATAATGATAATTCTGTTTGTTTCATTTCAATTGCAGCAGGAGTTCCTCTTTCCACTCTTTCAGAAAATATCAAGACTGAAGAGATTGTTCGCTTCATGCCAAACATTGCTGCACAGGCAAGAAAGGCTGTTACAGCAGTGGCTCCTCATAAAAATTGCAGTGAATCTCATTTGAAAAATTCGATGAACATTGCCAATACAATAGGTCAAGGTTTCATCTTAAGTGAAGATAAATTTGCAGCATTTATAGGTATCTCTGGAAGCGCTATTGCTTACATCTTTGAATTTGCACATGCTCTGGCTCTAGGTGGTACTCGTGAGGGTATTCCTTATAATCAAGCTGCAGATATTGCTTTTTCAACAATGGAGAGTGCTATGTCTCTTTACAATATGGAAAAAGAGAATCCAATAAGTCTTATGGTGAAGGTTTGCTCTGCAGGTGGAACTACAATAGAAGGTGTAAAAGCTCTTGGAGAAGGTAGCTTCGACAACACTGTTATAAATGCTGTCAGTAAAGCTGCTCAAAAATCACGAGATTTAGAAAAATAAACACAAAATTACTGTTATAAACTGGTACATTTATTAAAAAATGCCTAAAATAAAATAATATTATCCTTAAAGGAAAAGAATATGATAGATTTAAAAGAAATAAAAAGCAGACATGATGAAATATCTGCAAATATCAAAAACAGATTCATGGATGTTGATTTAGAACACATTGAAGAATTACAAACCAAAAGAGCTGAAATCTTACAGAAAACTGAAGAATTGAGAGCTGCTAGAAATGCCAATGCTTCAAAGATGAAAGGCAAGATGGATAATGAAACTCGTCAGGGTTTGATTGCTCAAGGTAAAGAGTTAAAAGTTCAGATTGCAGAAGTTGAAAAAGAACTATCTGAAATTGAAGCTGAATACTTTGCTTTAGGTGCTACAATTCCAAACTATGCAAATCCATCAGCTCCTGTTGGTAAAGAAGATAAAGACAATCTTGCTGTTAAGTTTTTTGGTGAACCAACTAAGTTTGATTTCAAACCAATGGATCATGTACAACTTGGTGAGAAGCTTGATTTAATTGACTTCGATAAGGGTGCTAAAGTTTCTGGTGCTAAATCATATTACCTAAAGAACAAAGCTGTAATTTTACAGATGGCTATCGAAAGATATGCTATGGATATTGTAATCAAACATGGTTTCACTCCTTTCATCACTCCAGATGTTGCAAAAGAAGAAATATTAAAAGGTATTGGATTCAACCCTCGTGGTGCAGAATCTAACATCTATACAATTGAAGGTACTGATACTTGCTTGGTTGGTACTGCAGAAATCACACTTGGTGGTTATTACCAAGGTGAGATTCTAGACAAAAAAGACCTTCCTATCAAAATGACAGGTTTATCACATTGTTTCAGAAGAGAAGCAGGTGGAGCAGGTCAATATTCTAAAGGTCTATACAGAGTTCATCAATTCTCTAAATTGGAGATGTTCATCATCTGTCTTCCAGAACAAAGTGATGATTTCCATGCAAAACTTTTAGCAGTTGAAGAAGAGATTTTCCAAGGTCTAGGTCTTCCATACAGAGTTGTTGATACCTGTACTGGTGATTTAGGTGCTCCTGCATACCGTAAGTTCGATATTGAAGCTTGGATGCCAGGTCGTGGTGATGAAGGTGAATACGGAGAGGTAACAAGTACAAGTAACTGTACTGATTACCAATCAAGATCACTTCAGATTCGTTATAGAGACGATGAAGGCAAAGTACAATTTGTTCATATGCTTAATGGTACAGCTGTAGCATTATCAAGAGCAATGGTTGCAATACTTGAAAACTACCAGACTAAAGATGGTTCTATTAAAATGCCTGATGCATTGATTCCTTACACTGGATTCAATGAAATAGAGGCTAGATAAAACCTAAAAAATAGGAGTAATGAGATGAGAGTTAGCGCGCTAACAACAGATTTCTACGAATTAACAATGATGCAGGGATTTTTTAAATCAAAATACAATCCCCAAGTAGTTTTCGATATGTTCTATAGGACAAACCCTTTCAATGGTGGTTATGCACTTTTTGCCGGGCTTGGGTCCATTTTAGAGAAATTAGAAAACTTCAACTTTGACGAAAGCGATATTGAATATCTTAAATCCTTGAATCAGTTTGATGATGAATTTTTAGATTTTTTATCAACTTACAAATTTACAGGTGATATTTATGCTGTAGATGAAGGACAGGTAGTTTTTGCTGGTGAGCCGCTGATTCGAGTTCATACCTCATTAATTGAAGCTCAATTAATTGAAGGCTTGCTATTAAATACTGTTAACTTTCAAACTTTAATTGCAACTAAAGCATCTAGAATGTGCTATGCAAGTAAAGATGGCAATATCATGGAATTTGGTTTGCGTAGAGCTCAGGGTGAAGATGGTGCATTGAGTGCAGCAAGAGCTTCTTTTATTGGTGGCACAAGTGTTACCAGCAACACAATTGCTGGTAAGAAGTATGGCATCCCAGTATCAGGAACAATGGCTCACTCATGGGTCATGAGTTTTGATAGTGAATTGGAGTCATTCAGAATATTTGCAGATATTTATCCTGACAATGCAATTCTCTTGATTGATACATATGATACCCTAGGCAGTGGTATTGAAAATGCCATCATTGTTGGTAAGGAACAGAAAAAGAAGGGCAAGAAGATTGGAGTTAGAATCGACAGTGGTGATATGAGTTATCTTCCACGTGAGATTCGTAACAAATTGGATGCTGCAGGATTGACTGATGCTATAATCTGCATATCAAATGATATGACTGAAGAGATCATTCAGGCTCTTGTTGCAGATAATGCACCAATTGATAGTTGGGGTATTGGTACTCATTTGGTAACAGGTGGTTTCCAATCTTCATTGAATGGTGTTTATAAACTTTGTGCAAAACAAGATAAAGATTCTAAATTTATTCCAACAATGAAAATTTCCAATAGCTTTGGAAAAACAACAAACCCTGGAATCAAACAGGTCTATCGTTTCATTGATGAGAACAATGGTGCTCTTGCAGACTTAATAACTCTAAGCACAGAGAACATCAAACCTGGAAAAGAATACACTTTCTATCATCCTTTCAGTGATTCTGATTTCTTCAAATTGAAGGAAAATAGATATTCAAAGTGCATTCCTCTTCTTACCAAGAAGATGGCAAAAGGTGTTAGATGTGATGAAGAGAAGACTCTTCCTGAGATTCAAGCTTTTGCAAAGGCAAATTTAAACAATCTTCATAAATCTTACAAGAGACAGATCAATCCACATATTTACAAAGTAAGTCTTTCTAAGAAACTTAGAAATCTTAAAAAAGAACTTGTAAGTAAGGAAAGAGCTGTTATCTCTGAAGAAGAAAATAAAGGTTATACAAAATAGATCTTAACAATGCATAAAAAAGAGACTGGTGTTTATAATCAGTCTCTTTTTTTGGTTTGATTTGTTGTTTAAATCAATTCTGCTCTTTTGTAAATTTCTGTAAGAAGTTCCATCTTACCCTGCCCTGTTTTTGCAGAATAAGGAATGATGAGTGTATCTTGCTTGATAATCATATTGCTCTTCAACTTCATAAGAGCTTTTTTAGCTTCAGCTTTCTTCAATTTATCTGCTTTTGTTGCAACGATTATATAAGGAATATTCAACTGATTCATGAAATCAATCATTGCTTTATCATCAGAAGTTGGACCAACTTTTAAATCAACAAGCTGTATAACGCTTTTCAATAAATCAACATTTGGATTCTGTGTGAAGTAAGAATCTGTTACTGATAAAAGTTGATTCTTATTCTTGCCACCTCGTTTTGCATATCCATATCCTGGAAGGTCAACGAAATATAATTTGTCATCAAGATTGTAATAGTTAACAGTAACTGTATGTCCTGGATTAGAACTTACTTTAGCAAGTGCTTTTCTATCAAGAAGTGAATTAATTAAAGAACTTTTTCCAACGTTAGATCTACCTGCAAATGCAAATTGATACAGGTTGTCGTCAACGAATTGTTCTGTTTTTCCTGCAACTTGTGCAAGAGTTATGTTATGTAGATTGGGTTTCAATACTTCCTCCGTAAAATCTTAGCTACCTTATACTTAATAAAGGCAGTAAGTCAAGCTAGCTTATAATGATTTGCTTATTCCATCACTAATTGCAAGTGCCATTTGATTCAAATAGTTGTCATCAATCAGCTGTTTTGCCTCATCTTCATTCGAGATAAATGCAACTTCAATCAGAACACCAGGTGCTCTTGCAACATTTAAAACATAAAGATTGTCATTCTTCACACCACGATCTGTAGCAGATGGGAAACTTTCTGAGATGCTCTCTTCTATATCATGAGCGATTTCAATGCTTTTTTCATACATATCTTCATTCAACTCATCATTTGATTCTGTTGAAAAGAAAGGTATGTTCTGTTTTGGTGTTTGATCATCAAATAAGATTATCTTTTTTTCAGATGGTGGCAGTTTTGTGAACACTTCAAAACCATTGGCACTGCTATTTGTAGATGCATTCACATGAA
Organism: Sphaerochaetaceae bacterium; assembly: GCA_023231265.1. GTDB lineage: Bacteria > Spirochaetota > Spirochaetia > Sphaerochaetales > Sphaerochaetaceae > Pleomorphochaeta. The sequence goes on along the minus strand of JALNVT010000005.1, from coordinate 11,014 downwards.
GGGAGATATAGATGCAGCTGGTCTGTGGTGGTAATGGTGTTAAGTAACAGACTTCTGATCTTTCCTGCAAGCTCAAGTATTCATCAATTATTCTTGTTTGATAAACATTGATATCCGGATACCTACTTTGAAGTATGAAAGATACTTTATTTGCTAACTTAAGGGTTATATCTTTCTCATCTAATTTATATGATAAAAAATCATAAGTACGTGATGCTCCTGAATCGTTACCACCATGACCTGGATCAATAAAAATTGTTTTGACAGGGAATTCATAAGGGTTTGATGCAAAGATTGATAATTGAGCTATTCCAAGTATCAATAAAACCATCAATTTATTTTTTAAAATGCTCTTAAAACTCATTACATTTCCTATCTATTTGTTTTTTACTATATTTTGGTTCTCTTTTTCAATTTCTGTATATTCCCATTCCTCACACAGAGTTTTAAAATCTTTCTTGATGATATAAGAGAGTCTCTTCTTCACTTCATCATTGAAAACCTTTCTATCAAAATGGCCTCTGAATTTTCTAGCAAAATTCTTTCCATTGATATTCTCCACAGATAGAGCTCTTGTATGAACTCGGTCCATAGAATCAACAGGAGACCTGTCTTCAATTATACTCAAAGACTGAGGAAATCTTACAATGAAAGCACTTGTGCAACCAATGGTATTTCCGTAAAGATTGTATCTCAATCCTAAATCTAAAGTCTGCCAATATTCACTCTCTATTTCTACGTCATATGATCTCACTCTCTGAAAAAGAGCTCTATCAAACAATCCAATTCCGCGAATTGGATAAAGTGTTTGATGAGATTCTGTTGAAGACATATCTGGGAAATAAGATATGGGGTCAATTAGATTCCCAACTTTTTTGGGCGCCCTCATTGATGGAACTATTTCCTTGTTGCTGTTTGCAATTGCAGGAATCAAAGCAGCTGGTGCTTCTTTACTGCTCAATAGAGAAAACAAATAAGCTCCTTCGAATCTGACAATTTCCATATCTGATCTTACAACCAAAAAATATGTAGTAAAACATTCATCTGCAATTGTATTTACCATCTCTCCAAGAGTTGGAAATGTTGGAAAGACAATGAATGTTACATCTGGATATTTTGCTTGAAATGATGTGACATCTCCACGGTCACTGCTTATAACCGCATGGAGACAGCAGTTCATGTTTGCCACATACCAATCGAGTGCAGTTGTTAATTGCTCAAGAGAACCACTGTCTATTATTCCAATGGCAAGTTGTTCAGCTCTATGAAGTTGTTCTATTTTCTTTCCTAAATCTTGCTTTCTATGATGAATTTTATAATTATTACTCTGACTCATTTAAAAATACCAAATCCTCCGGACGGAAAATTACATCTTTCCTTCCTTTTCCAAGCAATCCTTCGATGTCACTTGAATTGTGCCCGCTTATTGCTATTATATCCGTACTATCATAATAAGGTACAGCTTTAGCAAACGCAACACCTTTCTTGTTTAAGACTTCAATAACATCACCTGCACAGAAGGCTCCGTTGACCTCTATTATTCCAGCAGGAAGCAAACTTTTATGATGAATCAATGCTCTTTCAGCACCTTCATCAATCATTATGCTTCCATGAGCTGAACTGTTTACAATCCATCTATTTTTCTGACTTATTCTTTTAGATGCCTTGATGCGAGTTCCAACACAATCACCTTTCAATATCTTAAGTAGAATATCACTATCATATCCTGAAGCGATGACACTATCACATCCAGCAATAGCAGCAATTTTAGCTGCAAGTAGCTTTGTTTTCATTCCACCTGTAGAAAAGGCACTTCCTGCACCACCAGCTGCCTTCATTATATCATCACTTAAATTCTCAACCTCTCCAATTAGTTTTGCATTGCAATCTTCTTTTGGATTGGCTGTATAAAGACCATCTATATCGGTCAAAATAACAAGAAGCTGAGCATCAACCTTTGAAGCTACCAACGCACTCATTCTGTCATTATCACCGAAGGCATTTCCAATTTCAGCTGTAGAAACACTGTCATTTTCATTCAAGATAGGGATGATTCCAAGCTCCAATAATGTGAAGATGCTATTTCTTAAATTCACATAAGTAGCTCTTTTATCAAGCAGAGTTCGAGTTAACAATACTTGAGAACAAACCAAGTTTTGTTTTTTGAAATATTCACGATATGTACTCATAAGTACCGGCTGGCCAACTGAAGCTAAAGCTTGTCTGAAAGCAATAGCTTTAACGGGATGAATTATTCCCAATTCTTTTGCGCCCATTCCAATTGCTCCAGATGTTACAAGAATCACTTGATATCCCATCTTTGTTAAAGATGCAATTTGAGTCACTATTATTTCAATTCTCTCTTCATCAATACCCTGTTCGGTTGATAAGAGGTTGGTTCCAACTTTCACCACTATGCGTTTTACGTTTGAAAAATCTCTGCTCATATTAAATTTTTATTAGACCTTAGATCTATCTCCTGTTCTATTTTATAAAATAATACATTAAAGAGATAAATAATGCGACCCTTTAATATAAAAAGCCGCATTTCTTATCTGATGATTGTATGTTTTTTCTACTTACACATAGCCTCTTTTTCGATTGAAAGTTCTTTGTGTGTGTAGTTCTTTTCTCCATCACTGTATGGTGCTACAGTGTTTCCATTACCTCTCATCAGGTACTTGGTGCTCATCAATCCTTTTACACCAACAGGTCCTCTTGCATGTAGTTTGGATGTGGATATACCAACTTCAGCTCCAAGCCCAAATCTATATCCATCAGCAAATCTTGTACTGCAATTTGCAAAAACATCCGCACTATCGACACTAAGGTAAAATTTCTTAATATTTGATTCGTCTTGAGATAAGATTGCATCTGTGTGATGAGATCCATGACTGGTTATATGGTCAATTGCTTCATCTTCGCTGTTTACAACTTTTATGGCAATTTCATCAGCTAAATATTCAGTATCCCAATCTTCAGTTATTGCAGGTACGCAATCAATAATTGATTGGACTGTCTCATCACCATGAATTATCACTTTCTTCTCATCAAACTTAGTTTTTAATTTATGTAAAAATTCTTTTGCAATATTCTTGTGAACAAGCAATGTTTCAACGGCATTGCAAGCAGATGGGTATTGTGTTTTTGAATCAAAACATACATCAACTCCCATGGCTACATCTGCTGTTTCATCAACAAATATAGAGCACAATCCATCACTGTGACCCATAACAGGTATATTTGTATTATTCATCACAAACTTAACAAATTTATTGGAACCTCTAGGAATAAGAAGGTCAATGTAGCCTTCCATTTTAAGAAGTGTTGCTACATCACTGTGGGACTCAATAAGCAATATCCAATCACTTCCAATTTTGGAATTTTCAAGAGATTTCTTTATTGATTTCACAAGAGCTCTGTTGGATTCAGTAGCTTCCTTTCCACCTTTCAAAACAATTCCATTTCCACTTTTCAGGCATAAAGATACAATCTGAACAAGAGCATCTGGTCTTGCTTCAAAGATCATTCCAATCACACCAAGTGGAAAACTAACTTTTTCAAGAAGAAGATCATCATCTAATTCTCGTCTTTCAAGAACTTTTCCGATTGGATCTTCACTCTCTCCAACCATTTTTATTCCATCAAGAACTCCCTGCAACTTATGCTCGTCAAACTTAAGGCGTGCAACCAATGCAGGTGTTGTATTGTTCTCTCTTGCATCTTCCATATCTTTGGAATTTGCTTTATATATCATCTCTTTATCACGTACGAGACCTTCTGCAATCAAATTAAGTGCAGTGGCTCTATAATCATCAGATGAAGATGATAAACGTACTATATTTTTTCTTAGATCAATTATCTTTGAAGATAGATTGTTAAATTCAGACATCTATAGCTCCTTGTCAATAAAAAATACTATTTATCTATTTACTTTTCAAGTCAAGATATAGCAGAAAATGAATTTATTATTTGGATATAAATAACCGCCGATTTGATAATAGGCTCGGCGGTAGGACCCTTTTTTCGTACTCCACGCTTTTTTGTGCGTGCTGAGATTCAATGTATTTCTTGAATCAAGTACCCACCATGTCATACGGGACATGGACCTTCAAATAACACCGCTATTTGTTTGATCGAAACCAGCTACGGTGATAGCCCGAAGTTATAACAATCATAACTTGCTATAACCATTGTATTATTAAAATACAATTACCAAAATTTAGACTACAAGTTGAATCTTATAAAAGGTAACCGCCGCTTGAATTAGGCTCGGCGGTAAGCGCCCATTAATAAGATATGCTAAATATAGCATAATCCCAACTCGTATTAGTATGATACGTCAGCTTCAGGAATAGTGCAAGAACTATTTTTTATAATTTCTTATAAGACCTTAAATTAGCATAAATCATTCAATTATATCTTTTAACTAATTTTTAAGCTATAAACTTGTTAATATAATATTGTAACCCCCCAAACTTCTGTTAATATCTTTTGTATATCTTTTGGGATTAACAAGTTTTGGAACATTCTTAATAAGTAAATTCAATAGATCTTTTCTGCTTTCTGTTTTTGTAATTTTCTCCAATCTTTTCATTCTGTACTTTATATTGCTCTCACTTATATTCATCTGAGTTGCCATCTGAGAATATGTGTAATTGAGACCAATATATTTCAATATTTCAAAATCACTATCGTTCAAATTGGCAACCAGATTTTCGCATATCAGAAATCCAAAACGAGTCTGTCGTTTAGAAAATAATTTGTTTCATCTTCAACTTTTTGAATACAGAAAGCTTTTGAGATTTTATACTCAACATAATCTGTTGTCTCACCTACATGAATTGATGTGATTGTCTTACTGATTGCCTTCCAATTTCTCTCTCATTCTGAATGAATGTTGTTATATCTGTTGTGCAGTACTGACCAAGTGGAGAATCAAGCAATGAAATCACCCATGGGATTTTATCACTTATTTTCTTCATCTGTGTTATCAGACTCTTTGCAATCATCATGTTGCAGCACAAAATTGCATCGTAATTTTGAATTAAAAACAAAAAACAACAGTAGATGTTTTTAATATCTACTGTCCTTGTAATGATATAATTATTTTTTATTCTACTTTATGACAATTCTACTGGAACAAAATCAAATTTACGAACATCAAATAGTCCCATATCAGTTAATTTATAAACTGGAATTACTGGCAATGACATGAAACAGAGAGTCATGAATGGGTCAATTGTTCTTGATACCTTCAATTCATTGTGAGCTAACTCAGATAATCTCTCTGTACTCTCAGTTACTTCTGTAGCTTTTTTGTTGCTCATCAAACCAGCAATGGGTTGTGCAAAAGAACCAAGTACTTCTTTATCTTTCACTACAGTCATTCCTCCACCTATTCTTATGAGCTCCTCTACTGCAGTGGCCATGTCTTCATCATTTGTTCCACAAACTATTATATTATGAGAATCATGGGCAACAGAAGTTGCTATAGCTCCACTTTTTATTCCATATCCTCTAATTAATGCTACAGCTACATTTCCTGTTGCCTTATGTCTTTCAACAACAGCTATCTTAACAATGTCTTGAGATGGATCATAAACAAACTCACCATTTTTAGTTTTGACTGTGGCCTCTCCAGCTGAAGTTACAACTCCACCTGGTATTATATCAATGGTTCTCACTCTGTTGCCTTTTAGTTTTATAGCAAGTCTATCTTTTGAGAAGTTTTTAACATTGCATCTGCCTTTTATTGCATCAGGCAACTCCATTGGTGTTGTTGGATTCAACATCTTACCATTCTTTGCTGCAAGCTGTCCTTCCACAAATACCTGGTCCATTACAAAATCTTTAAGATTATCAGTAATAGAGAAAGATGCTATGTAACCTGGAGCGATTCCTCCAATGTTCTTTAGGTTGTAACAGTTTGCACTGTTGATGGTAGCCATGCAAAGAGCCTTTATTGGGTCCAGTCCTTCTTTAACAGCAAGTCTTACATTGTTATTAATTGATCCTTCCGTCAATAAAGAACTTGCTTGTCTGTCATCTGTACAGAAAAGACATCTATGATAATTTGAATCATTCACTCCTTTTAATAGAGTGACTTCATCTTCGCAGACTGTACCCTGTCTGACCATCACATACATGCCTCGACGTATTCTATCTTTCAGTTCTTGGGGTGTTGCACATTCATGATCCGTTTTGATTCCACTGGCTGCATATGCATCAAGATCTTCATTATATATATTAGGAGAGTGACCATCTACAATTTTATTGTGATTGCGTGCAACAGCTAATTTATCATGTACCATATCAGTGCCAGCTATAACTCCTGGATAATCCATCATCTCTCCAAGACCCAATACTCTGTCATTATCAATTCTTGTTGTAATGTCTTCTGCTAATATAGTGGCACCTGAATGTTCAAATGAAGTTGCAGGAACACAACTTGGAATCATAAAGTATGCATTCAAAGGAAGTCTTTTACTTGCCTCCAGCATATAATCAAGGCCTGCAAGTCCTGTTACATTGCATATTTCATGAGGGTCGGCAACAACGGTTGTAACTCCATTAGGAATCAATAGATTGGAAAATTCAGATGGAGAGCAATGAGATGATTCAATATGTACATGAGAATCTATCAATCCTGGTATCATGTATTTACCTTCAACATCCACAATTTCTAGAGCTTTTCCGGTTCCTTTTTCTGCAAAGCCTGCAATATATTTACCACTTATTAATACGTCACTTTCAAATACTTCTTCATTGAAAACATCTACTACTTTAGCATTTCTTATACAGATGTCAGCTAGTTGTCGTTTTGATGCCATAGCGTTAAGTACTTTATTCTCTTTTGTCGTCATATTTACCCTCTTGTTGCAACATGTTTCATTAAGTAATAGTACCATTACTTTTTTAAGCTATCAAGAAAAATTTTTTATTTTTTTTTCTGTTGCAGTCAATATTTCTTCATAAAAAATAGATATTACTAAATTTATAATTTTAAGATTTAGTAATTTTCTATTATTAAGCTAATAATAGCCAAAATTTATTTCCTTATTATACAACAAATTGCAACAAATTTCAAAATTTTTCTGTACTAATACTTTTTTCAGTGATACTATAATAATATCAATCACTATTTAATAAGGAGTGCATTATGGATAAATTCTTTAAAATTACAGAAAGAAAATCAAGTGTACGTACAGAAATTTTAGCAGGTGTAACAACATTCTTAACAATGGCTTATATACTTGCAGTTAACCCAGGAATCTTGTCTGCGACAGGAATGGATTTTGGAAGAGTGTTCACCGCTACTGCTTTATCAGGTGCAATCGCTACTCTAGTTATGGGTTTATTAGCTAATTTACCTTTTGCGTTGGCTCCAGGTATGGGTCTTAACGCTTTCCTAACTTACACTGTTGTATTGGGAATGGGTAAATCATGGGAATTTGCTTTAGCAGCTGTATTTGTTGAAGGTATTATCTTCATCATCTTAACAGCTACAAACGTTCGTGAAGCAATCGTAAACAGTATTCCTGCTAACATGAAGAAAGCTATTTCCGCTGGTATAGGATTATTCATAGCTTTTATTGGTTTGCAGAATGCAGGTATCATAGTTAATTCAGATGCTACATTGGTAGTATTGAATCCAACTTGGTTCAAAGGTGCTCCACTACTAGCTGTCATCGGTCTAGTTTTAATTGCTGTTTTAAGTTATAAAAAAGTAACTGGCTCAATTTTAATTGGTATGTTGATTGTTACAGTATTGGGAATTCCTCTAGGCGTAACAGCTTATGCTGGTGGATCATTTGCTCCTTCAGCTCCTTACTTCTTCCCTTTCTTCAACACTACATCTTTCCAAGCTAGCCAAATGCTTTCATTAGACTTTGTAATCGTATGTTTCACATTCTTATTTGTTGATATGTTCGATACAGTTGGAACTTTAATTGGTTGTGCTACAAAAGCAGGAATGATTAAAGAAGACGGAAAAATTCCTAACGTAAAAGAAGCTTTATTTGCTGATGCTATTGGTACTACTTGTGGTGCTATCTTAGGTACATCAACAGTTACAACATTCGTTGAATCTTCAGCAGGTGTTGTTGAAGGTGGTAGAACAGGTTTAACTGCTATTACTGTTGCAGTTTTATTCTTGGTATCATTATTCTTAGGTCCTATCTTTGAATCAATTCCATCAGCTGCTACTGGTGCTGCATTGGTTTACGTTGGTGCTCTTATGATCACTCCTGTAACAGATATTGACTTCACAGATATTACAGAAGCAGTTCCTGCTTTCTTATGTATCCTATTCATGGTTTGTGCATATTCAATCTCTGATGGTATCATGTTCGGTATTTTGAGTTATGTTATCATCAAATTATTCTGTGGCAAGAAAGAAGATATCACACCAATGACTATCATTGTTGCTGTATTGTTCTTAATCAAGATTTTAGTTTCAGCTCTATAATATTTATCAATAAGTATTAACTGATATTTAAAATCATGTCCTGGTCGGTATCAATTTACTGACCAGGATTTTTATCTTCGAGATAAAACAATTACATAAATAAGCACAACTAATATGGTTTTAATGAGTCACTATCGAGAAACTGAAATAGATATAATATCTAAACATTTAAAATTTGAATGGATGTAAAAAAAGCACCCAAATCAATAGGTGCTTTTCTTATTATTATGTATAAGTAAAAACTACTTACATTCTCTTATCCAACCTTCTGGAGCTTCTATTTCCTGCATCTGGATACCTGTCAATGTATCATATAACTTCTGTGTTATAGGACCAGGATTTTCCATTCCATTAGGGAAGTAGATATCTTCTTTTTCAGAATGAACCATTCCAACAGGACTGATAACAGCAGCTGTTCCACATAATCCACATTCTGCAAATTCTTTAATTTCTTCAAAAGAAACAGGTCTCTCTTCAATTTTCATATCAAGTACATCACGTGCTACAGTAATCAAAGATCTACGTGTTATTGATGGAAGAATTGTATCACTTTTTGGAGTTACAATAGTACCATCTTTTGTTACGAACAAGAAGTTAGCACCACCTGTTTCTTCAACAAAAGTACGTGTCTTTGAATCAAGATACATGTTCTCATCATAACCCAAGCTGTGAGCCATCTGTCCTGCATACATACTCATAGCATAGTTCAAACCAGCTTTAATATGACCAGTTCCACAAGGAGCTGCTCTATCAAAATCACTTACCATCAATTTAATTGGTTTCAACCCACCTGAGAAATATGATCCAACAGGTGTTCCGAACAATCTGAAGGTATATTCTGGTGAAGGTTTTACTCCAATTACAGGACCTGAACCATAGATAAATGGTCTCAAATATAATGAGGCACCAGTACCGTAAGGTGGTACAAAATCTGCGTTTGCTTTTACAACTTCATCTACTGCTTTCAAAAATAATTCTTCAGGAATTGGTGGAATACATAATCGCTCGCATGTATCAATCATACGTTTTGCATTCAAATCAGGTCTGAATGTTACAATCTTCCCATCTTTTGATGTCTTTGCTTTTAATCCTTCAAAGCAGGTCTGTGCATATTGAAGGACACCAGCACATTCATTAATGACGATGTTTGGATCATCAGTTAGTTCCCCATCGTTCCATTTACCATCTTTGTAAACTGCAACGAATCTTTTGCTTGTGGGTTGGTAAGAAAAACCAATATTTGCCCAATCAATTTCTTTGCTCATATATATCCCTCTCTATTCATATTTTGTATATTTATGCATTTGATTTACTAAATACTGTACCAAGATAGTCGAATAGTGTCAATTAAAAGCTTTAATAAAATTCAATTATTAAAGTTTTTACTTTTTCCTATAGTTTGTATTTCTATTTTTTGATTTTGAACTACTGTTATTCCTTCTGCCTTCTTTAACAGGTGTCTCATAACTTCTTCTATTGTTTCTATTGAAAGTTGGTTTGAGGACTCTTATTAAGTCAGGACGACCTGCTTGAATCAGTGCTTCTTTTACCATTGCTGCATTTTCAGGTTTGTTAAATTGTAATATAGCTCTTTGTAATCTTCTCTCTCTTCCTTCAGGAATATATACTTTTGCAAAGTTTCTTCCAGGTCTTGGATCAAGTCCGGTATAATACATGCAAGTTGAAACAGTGCCTGGGGTCGGATAATATTCTTGTCCTTGATCTGGTACAAATCCAATAGATTTTGCATGAAGTGCTAAGTTAATTGCACTTTGAAGTGTTGATCCTGGATGAGCTGCGATGAAATAAGGAACAGTATACTGCTTGTATCCGAGATCATCGTTAACCCTTTTATATTCATCCAAGAAATCTAAATATATCTCAACTTTAGGTTTTCCCATTATATCAAGAACTTGAGGATCAACATGTTCTGGAGCTACTTTCAACTGACCTGATACGTTTTTATCAATCAAATGACGCATGAATCTATCTCTTGTTCTTTCATCAGCAACTTCCATCAAGTAATCAAATCTTATTCCTGAACGTATGAATACTTTTTTAACACCTGGCACAGCAGCAACTGCATCAAGAATATCAAGATAATGCTCATGTGTATCCAATAGATTGGGACATGGAGATGGAAATAGACACTGTCTATCGTCACAAGGACCATATTTAAGTTGTTTTTTACAAGCTGTTCCCTGGAAGTTAGCTGTTGGACCACCCAAATCATGAATGTAGCCCTTAAATTCTTTCATCTTTGATAATACTGTAGCTTCTCTAACTAATGATTCTTTGCTTCTTATTTGAATCATTCTTCCTTGATGTGCTGTAATAGCACAGAAAGAACATCCTCCAAGACAACCTCTGTTACTTGTTATTGAGAATTGGACTTCTTTTAAAGCAGGAATTCCTCCATCCTTATCATAATCTGGATGAGATAATCGAGTGTAGGGATATTCATATATTTCATCAAATTGTTCTGGAGTCAATCTTTCAGGTTGTGGGTTCTGAAGAACATAACGGTTATCAGCTCTTTGAATG